>CALBTT010000147.1 GCA_937967645.1 uncultured Zoogloea sp. | reverse complement strand
TGGCCCAGCCTGTTCACCTCCGGCCAGGCCTACGTGGATGCCAGCACCGGCGAGCTGAAGGGCTTCTTCCAGCACACCCCCAACGACGCCTGGGACTTCTCCGGCAACAACTCGGTGGTGCTCTTCGAGTACAAGGATCCGAAGACCGGCAAGCTGGTCAAGGCCTCGGCCCACGCCGACCGCAACGGCTACTTCTTCGTCACCGACCGGGAGAAGCTGGCCACCGGCGCCGGCTACCCCAACAAGCCCACCTCGCTGATCGGCGCCTGGCCGTTTGTCGAGGGCATCACCTGGGCCAAGGGCTGGGATCTGAGCACCGGCAAGCCGATCGAAACCGGCAACCGCCCGCCCGAGCCGAAGGCGGGTGCCGAGAAGGGCGAGAGCGTCTTCGTCTCTCCCCCCTTCCTGGGCGGCACCAACTGGATGCCCATGTCCTACAGCCCGGACACCGGCCTGTTCTACATTCCGGCCAACCACTGGGCCATGGACTACTGGACCGAACACCTGACCTACAAGGCCGGCTCCGCCTACCTGGGCCAGGGCTTCCGCATCAAGCGCCTGTTTGACGACCACGTGGGCAGCCTGCGCGCCATCGACCCGAAGAGCGGCAAGATCGTGTGGGAACACAAGGAGAAGTTCCCCCTGTGGGCCGGCACCCTCACCACCGCAGGCGGCCTGCTCTTCACCGGCACCTCCGACGGTTACGTGAAGGCCTTCGATGCCAAGAACGGCAAGGAACTCTGGAAGTTCCAGACCGGCTCCGGTGTCGTCTCCGTGCCCATCACCTGGGAAATGGATGGCGAGCAGTACATCGGCCTGGCCTCCGGCTATGGCGGCGCGGTGCCCCTGTGGGGCGGCGACATGGCCGACCTGACCAAGCAGGTCACCCAGGGCTCCTCCTTCTGGGCCTTCAAGCTGCCCAAGGTCGCTCGCTGATCAGGGCTGTCCCGGGCCGGATCGCCTCCGGCCGGCCCGGGGCTTTTTTCCAGTTCAAGAGGACCCTTCCCATGCCCACACCCGACTTCCGCCGATACGCTGCGGCCCTCCTGCTGCTGCTGGGCGGACAGGCCCAGGCCGCCGGCTCGCCCGAGGAGCCACTGGTCTTCGGCTCATGCGGCATCTGGCCCCACGCCCGCTGCCGCGGCGCCGACCTGCGCCACCAGGATCTGTCCGCCCGCGATCTGGCCGGCGCCGACTTCACCGGCGCCAACCTTGCCCGGGTGGACCTGCGCGCCGCCAATCTGGCCGGCGCGATCTTCGACGGGGCGGATCTGACCGGCGCCCGGCTCTCCAAGGCCAATGCACCCGGCGCCTCCTTCCGCAACGCAAAGATGGTGGGCGCCGATCTGGAATTCGCCCGGGTCATGCGCGCCGACTTCAGCGGAGCCGACCTCACCGCCGCCAACCTGGAGGCCGCGAAGGCTGCATTCGCCTGGTTCCCCCGCGCACGCCTGAGCAATGCCAACCTGCAGGAAACCAAGTTCAGCGCCTGCAATTTCCAGGGTGCCAATCTGGAAGGCGCCCTGCTGCGCTACACCATCTTTCCGGATTCGTCCTTCGAGGGCTGCATCGGCTGCCCGACCGACTGGTGACCCCATGCTTCTGACTACTCCCCGCTTCCTGCGCTGCCTGCTGGCCGGCCTGATACTGTCCGCGGGCCCCGCTCTCGCCAACGAGGTGGCCGATCCCAACGTGGTGGTGGACACCCGCGCCCTGCCCCCGATCACCGCCGCCACGCCGGAGGGCAACCCGTACCGGGGGCAGGCACGTGCCATCGAGATCGGTCGCAATGCCTACAACCAGGCCTGCTCCCGCTGTCATGGGGTGGATGCCGTCAACAAGGGCCAGGTCGGACCCGACCTGCTGCGCATGGACCGCGCCTGCAGCCGCATCGCCGATCCGGCCATTCGCGAGATGTGCGTGGTCGATAACGACGACTTTTTCCTGAAATCCGTGCAGGAAGGCAAGACCCGTGTCGGCGTGGTGCACATGCCCGCCTGGAAGGAAGTGCTGTCGCCGGCCGCCATCTGGACGATCCGCAGCTTCCTGGAGAGCCGCAAGCCCTGACATGGCGCAGGTCTACGGGGGATAATCGGCTCATCTGCAGTTCCATCACCCTGCCCGTGCCACTCATCCGCCACGCCACCCACGGCGACCTGCCCGCCATCATGGGCATCCAGGCGCGCTGTTACAGCGCCATCGTTCCGGAATCGGACCTCTCCATGGGCGCCAAGCTGGCCGCCTCCCCGGCCACCTGCTTCGTAGCCGAGGGCAGCGGCGGCATCGAGGCCTATCTGCTCGCCCTGCCCTGGCACTTCCACACTCCACCCTGCCTCGATGCCGCCGAGTGCCGCCTGCCCGAGGCCCCCGACACCCTCTACCTGCACGACCTGGCGGTGGCCCCCGAGGCCCGCGGCAGCGGTGCCGCCGCCGCGCTGGTGCGGGCCTTCCTGGATGCGCAGGCCCGGCTCGGCCTTCCCCGCGCCAGCCTGATCGCCATCCAGGAGTCGGCCCCCTGGTGGGCACGCCATGGCTTCATACCCGTCGCCGTGGATGCCCGCCTGGCCCAACGCCTGACCAGCTACGGGGCCGGCGCCTGCTACATGCAGCGGGCCAGCATCGCTGCGAGCCAGGCCTGACCCCACCGCCACTCACTTCACTTAAGGTCCGCTTAAGCCTCTCCAGGCAAAGTCCGCGCCACACAACACCCTGGAGAATGCCTTGAACCTGCACTTTCCCGGCTGCTGGGGGAGGCGGACCGCGGCTGGCGTCGCCACGGGAGGTACGGGACCTACCCGCCACCGGACGCCGCCGCGCCCCTGACCACGCCGTCCCGTCCAGCATCCCGGGCGGGAATGCTGCACAATCGGCGCGTCCTCTGAATCCACCTCCCCGATGCGCCTGATCCCGACCCTGCTGGCCTGCCTGAGCCTGGCCGCCTGCGCCACCGTCACCCGCGTTCAGCTCGACCGAGAGCTGGGCCGCCCCGACCCGGCGCGCTTTGACCGCCCCGCGGCACCGCTGGCCCCCGCGCCCGACTATCAAACGCAAGTCCGCCCCATCCTCGAGCGCCGCTGCGTCACCTGCCACGCCTGCTACGACGCCCCCTGCCAGCTCAAGCTGAGCCGCTTCGACGGGCTGACCCGCGGCGCCAACCCCGATCCGGTCTACTCGGCGAGCCGCCTGCGGGCCGCCGCCCCCACCCGTCTGGGCTTCGACGCCCACAGCACCGCGGCCTGGCGGGACAAGGGCTTCCACTCGGTGCTGAACGAGCGCGCGCCAACACCTCAGGCCAACCTCGAAGCCAGCGTGCTGCACCGCATCCTGGCCCTCAAGCAGCGCAACCCCGGCCCCACCGATGGCCCCCTGCCCACCGACACCTTCGACTTCTCCCTCGACCGCAAGCAGAGCTGCACGCGCATCGAAGCCATGGGCGACTTCGAGAAGGAGCATCCGGAGTGGGGCATGCCCTTCGGCCTGCCGGCCCTGTCCGCCGCCGAGCACGACACCCTGACCCGCTGGATCGAAGCCGGCGCCCCCTGGCAACCCCGCCCCGCGCCGGGGCCGGCCCTGCAGGCCCGGGTGGCCGAATGGGAGAAGCTGCTCAACGGCGACCGCCTGGCGGATCGCCTGGCGGCCCGCTACATCTTTGAGCACTGGTTCGTCGGACACCTGCACTTCAATGAACAACCCGACTACCGTTTCGAACTGGTGCGCAGCCGCAGCGCCCCCGGCCAGCCTATCGATGTGATTGCCAGCCGGCGCCCCTACGACGATCCCGGCGTGGAGCGCGTCTACTACCGCCTGCGCCTGACCGACGAGACCATGGTGGCCAAGACCCACATGCCCCTGGCCCTGGACGCAGCCCGGCTGGCCCGCCTGCGCAAGTGGTTCTTCGACGCGCCGATCCGGGTGGACCGCCTGCCCGGCTACGACCCGAAGACCGCCTCCAATCCTTTTGTCACCTTCCGCGCCCTGCCGGTGGATTCACGCTACCGCTTCATGCTCGATGACGCCCGCTTCACCGTGGCCGGCTTCATGAAGGGCCCGGTGTGCCGCGGGCAGGTGGCCCTGAACGTCATCAACGACCACTTCTGGGTGCTCTTCTACTCGCCCGAGAGCGAGGTGGCGTGGCGTACCGAGGGGCTCCTCGAGGCCACCAAGCCCAACCTGCGGCTGCCGGCGGAGGACGACAGCGCGGTCGGCATCCTGGCCTGGCGGAAATACGCCAGGGCGGAGCGCGCCTACCTCGACACCAAGAGCAGCTACATGGCCCGCTTCGCGCAGGTGAAACCCCGGGTGACCGACCTGTGGGACGGCGACCGCAGCAACCCGAACGCAGGCCTCACCGTGTTCCGTCATTTCGACAGCGCCTCGGTGGTCCGCGGCCTGAGCGGGGAGCGCCCGCAGACGGTGATGCTGATGGGCTACCCCCTGTTCGAGCGGATGCATTACCTGCTGGTGGCGGGCTTCGATGTGTACGGCAACATCAGCCACCAGCTGGCAACCCGCCTCTACATGGACTTCCTGCGCATGGAGGGCGAGGAGAACTTCCTGACCCTGCTCCCCCTGAAAGACAGGCAGAAGGTGCTCGACCACTGGTACCGCGGCAAACCCGATCTGCGCATCCGCGAGTTTGCCGATACCCGCGCCTACTTTCCCGGCGAGACGGCGGAACGCTATCGCCGGGGGGACACCCTGGGCGAGCTGTATGCCAGGGTCTCCCGCCACCTGGCGCCGGTGCGCCCCGCCACCCTGGAGCTGACGGACGACAGCGGCGCTCCCGGCCAGCTGGCCGCCCTGCGCCGCCTTCACGGTCTGACCGGGCTGGCCGCATCGCGCATGCCGGAACACAGCCTGATCCTGCTCCGCGACGGCAATGCCAGACCGCGCATCTTCTCGGTACTGCGCAACAGCGCCCACAGCAACGTGGCCGAGCTGTTCAACGAAGACGCCCGGCGTCTGCCCGAGGAGGACAGCCTGCTCGTGCTGGACGGCATCGTCGGCGCCTACCCCAACATGATCTTCGCGCTGAACCACGAAGAGCTCCCCCGCTTTGTGCGGGCAGTGCAGGGCCTGGGCAGCGACGCGGATCTCAAGCAGCTGGCCCAGCGCTTTTCCGTCCGCCGTACCGATCCACGTTTCTGGGCGGTGAGCGACGCGCTGCACGACGAGTGGCAGCAGCGCGCCCCCCGCGAGGCGGCAATCCTGGACTACAGCCGCCTGGAAAGCCACTGACGCCGGCCCGCCGTAAACGACCGACGCCCCTTGCGGGGCGCCGTGCTGCATCGCGGGAAAAACGCTGTGATCAGGGCAGGCAGAGCTTGCCCGTCACGTTGGCCTGGGTGCCGATGCTGTTGCCCAGCACGGTCAGGTTGCCAGTGACCTTCGAATAGGCCCCCTTGCCGTCGGTGCCCGTGATCAGGATCTGCTCGGTCACCGCGCCCAGCACCGAGGAGCCATCCGCCTTGTAGTTCACCTGCGCCACGATCACATCATTGGTGTACAGCGTCGTCTTGTAGGCCCCCGAGCCGATGGACACCGCGCTGCGGGCCGTCTGGATGCTCTGGCGCGGCAGCTGGGTGGCCGCGTTGATCACCGCCGCGGGCGTCGCGGTGGTGCCCGCCAGGCCCGCCAGCGGCTCGGCCGTCACGCCGGCATAGCCGGTGGCCGCCGGAAAGCCGAGCAGGCTCAGCGCAACGCTGAAGCACTGGTTCTGATAAGCCGGCACCTGACTACCCAGTGCATTGATCGCACAGGAGGCATCGGGCTGGAGTTTGACCGTGCCCACCACCGGCACACAGGCTGCGGAGGCGAATGCAGGCACGGCTCCGATCAGGACGGACGCGAGGATCTTGGCGGAGGTGGAAAGCTTCATCTGAACAATCTCCAGAAACACAGGTGAAAAAGCGGTAACGAAGAGCGACCTCGGGCAGACAGCCCCGCCAGCGGGATGCATCCGCGACGCATCCGGAATAGCCGGTCGACATCGGCATAATGCCCATTGCAAAAGTGACCGCCCGCAATCCCAATCGGGCAAGCGTGACAAATATCACGGATTGTAAAATTGCGTAACAAGCAAGAAAGCTCACCGACGGAGCGTTCCCCGGTACAAGCCCGGCTTATTACGACATTGAATCTTCTGTTTGTGCAATGCAGCATCGGTGCGCTATGTTGGGTGCGCCCCTATTGGCCCACAAGGCCGGACGGGGCACTTCTGTTTCCCACAAGGAGAAGACCATGACACCCGCCAGCACCTGCAATCCTGACCTGCTCCACCTGATGACCTCCGCCCGCCGCGAACACGACCGCGCCCTCGGTGATTTCATTCACCGGATCTGGCAAGCTCTCACCGACGTGCTGACTCCGCCCCCGGCTCCCGGAGCGGCTCACTGCGCGCCCCAGGCCCCAACCCTGCACCCTGGCCCCTGAACCCGGCGCAGTCCCTGCGCCTCCTGCCGGCCGCACCGCTCAAGCGGAGGCGGCCAAGGACTTATTCCGCCCCGCCATGATCGTTCGCCCCCGCCCAACGATGCGCCAGCTCTTCTTCATCTGGAAGGGCTCCATCATCCCGCTGATCCTGCCCCAGGTCCTCTTCGTCACCGCCGTGGCCGCCCTGGTCACCTTGGTGGCCGACCTGACCGGCCCCCGCTTCCCGGACTTCGCGACCGGCCCCTTCACCTTCCTCGGCCTGTCCCTGTCCCTCTTCCTCGGCTTTCGCAATAGCGCCTGCTACGACCGCTGGTGGGAAGCCCGCAAACACTACGGCCACCTCCTGGTGGTGATGCGCACCCTCGCCCGGGACAGCCAGATCCTGGAAGCCGACGCGGCTGGCGTGCGCCAGCGCCAGGAACTGCTGCGCCTCGCCACCGCCTACACCCGTGCCCTGACCGCCAGCCTGCGCGACCGCCCGGTGCTGGCCGAGTTGGCCGACCTGCTCGACAACGCCGAGCAGGCCGCCCTGGCCCAGCACCGCAACCTGCCCGACGGCCTGCTGCGGCGCATTACCGCCCTGCTGCTGGATGCCCGCCAGGCGGGCCGCCTGGACTCGGTCACCTACGTGATGATGGCGGCCCACGTGGATCAGCTGACGGCCATCCAGGGCGCCTGCGAGCGCATCCGCTACACCGCGCTGCCCTTCGCTTACACCCTGCTGCTGCACCGCACCGCCCACATCTTCTGCATCCTGCTGCCCTTCGGCCTGGTCCATTCCCTCGGCCATGCGACCCCGCTGCTGACCGCCCTGGTGGCCTACACCTTCTTCGGCCTGGACGCCCTCGGCGACGAACTGGAAGAGCCTTTCGGCACGGCCCAGAACGACCTGCCGCTGGACGCCATCACCCGCCGCATCGAGATCGACCTGGGCGAATACCGCGGGCTGGCCGAGCTGCCCGCCCCGCTCGAGCCGAAGGACTTCGTGCTGCTCTGAGCGGGCTGCGGGGTGGCGCTCAGCCCAGCGAGTGCAGACCGATGCGGTTGCCCTCGCTGTCGGCGAACAGCGCAATGTGTCCGATCTCGGGGCTGATCCGGGTCTTGGGCATGAGCACCCGGCCTCCCGCCGCCAGTGCGCGGGCCAGCGGCTGCGCGAGATCGGCACCACCGTCCAGGTAGATGACCACGCCGTGCTCGCCAGGCCGCCCCTCGGGGCAGGCCATCAGGGCGCCTCCGGTGGCTTCCTCTGCATAGGGGAAGACCGCCAGTTGGGTGTCGCCCATGTCCTCGATACGCAGCTTCACCTGGAAGGTCTGCTCATAGAAGGCCTGGGCGCGGGCAAGGTCGGAGACCGGGATTTCGAACCAGTTGATCAGTCGCTGCATGATGTACTCCCTTGTTTGAGGAATGACAGGAGCACCCAGTCTGCACCTCCCCTCCTGACAGCCCTGTGTCAGGAGGGGTTCAAGAAGCTCCCCGGATTACGGGGTATCCTGACACCCTCATGTCAGGAGCCCGCCATGCGCCGTGCCGACCGCTTGTTCCAGATCGTCCTGCTGCTCGACCGCGGCCGCGCCGTCACCGCCCGGGAGCTGGCCGACGCCCTGCAGGTGTCGGAGCGCACCATCTACCGGGATGTGGCCGACCTGGGCCGTTCCGGCGTCCCGATCAGCGGCGAGGCCGGCGTGGGCTACCTGATGCGGCCGGGCTACCGCCTTCCACCCCTGATGTTCGACGCCGAAGAGCTGGCCGCCCTGGCCCTGGGCAGCCGCATGGTACGTAGCTGGGCCGACCCCGCGCTGGGTCGCGCAGCCGAACGCGCGCTGGTGCGCATCGAATCCGTGCTGCCCCAGGCGCTGCGCCAGGACCCGGCGCGGGATGCCCTGCTGGTGCCCGGCTTCCATGTCCCCGAGGCCATGCGCGCACCCATGGCGGCCCTGCGTGCGAGCATCGCGGCTCATCGCAAGGTGCGCCTCGCCTACACCCGGGCGGACGGCCTGGCCAGCCAGCGGGTCATCCAGCCCCTGGGCCTGGTGTTCTGGGGAGAGACCTGGACTCTCGGCGCCTGGTGCGAGCTGCGCGGCGGCTTCAGGAGCTTCCGCCTCGACCGGATCGCCGGCCTCACCCCCCTCGACGAGGCATTCGACGGCACGGGCATGCTGGTCCGCTATCTCGCCTCGGTACAACAGGAGGACGGGCAGGTCTGCCCCGTCCCGCTTACCGAGGGCGGGCCTGGAGATCCATGAGCGCCCGCGCCATGCCAGAATTCGCCCCCGCCTGCCCTTCACCACGTCCCGCACCAAACCGATGAGCACCTCCGACGCCAGCCCCTGCACCGCCTGCGGCGCCTGCTGCGCCCACTTCCGCGTGTCCTTCTACTGGGCCGAAGCCGAGGCCCGCGGCCTTCCGGAGCACCTCACCGAGGCGGTCAGCCCCTGGTTCAGCTGCATGGCCGGCACCAACCAGGCCCGGCCCCACTGCGTGGCCCTGCAAGGGGAGGTCGGGCAGGCGGTGAGCTGCTCGGTTTACCCGCAACGCCCGGATACCTGCCGCAGTGTCCAGCCGGGCGACGCGCAATGCCTGAAGGCACGGGCGGGTTACGGTTTGGAACCGATCAAACAAGAATGACTTTCATTTGCAAACAGTAGGGAGTCTCGATACCATCGGCACGTCTTCAGACTTCCACGTGTTCCGACCATGACCCACTTCAAGCTCCTCGCCACCCTGCTGGCCGGCATTGGCATCGCCGGCACTTCCGTGGCGGCTGACACCGAACTCAACCTGTACACCGCCCGTCACTACCAGACCGACGAAGCCCTCTACTCGAACTTCACGGCCAAGACCGGCATCAAGATCAACCGCATCGAGGGCAAGGAGGAAGAACTCCTCGAGCGCATCCGCAACGAAGGCGCCAACAGCCCGGCGGATGTGTTCATCACCGTCGACGCCGCCCGCCTCGCCGCCGCCGACCAGGCCGGCATCTTCGCCACCGTCGATTCCGCCCTTCTCAAGTCGGCCATCCCCGCCAACCTGCGCACCGACCGCTGGTTCGCCTACTCCACCCGCGCCCGGGTCATCGTCTACAACAAGCTCGACGTGAAGGCGGATCAGGTCCGCAACTATGAAGACCTGGCCAAGCCCGAGCTCAAGGGCAAGGTGTGCACCCGCTCCGGCAATCACGCCTACAACCTGTCCCTCGGCTCGGCGCTGATCCAGCACATCGGTGCAGCCAAGACCGAGGAATGGGCCAAGGGCCTGGTGGCCAACTTTGCCCGCGCCCCCAAGGGCGGCGACACCGACCAGATCAAGGCCGTCGGCGCCGGTGAATGCGGCGTGGCGCTGGTCAACTCCTACTACCTGGCCCGCATGTTCAAGTCCGACAAGCCTGACGACCGCAAGGCCGTCGAGCGCATCGGCGTGGTCTGGCCCAACCAGGCCAGCTACGGCACCCACATCAACATCTCCGGTGGCGGCATGCTGAAGCACGCGCCGCACAAGGAAGCCGCGGTCAAGTTCCTGGAGTATCTGGCCTCGCCCGATGCCCAGAACTACTTTGCCAATGGCAACAACGAATGGCCGGTGGTGGCCGGCGTGAAGATCTCCAACCGCGGCCTCGAGACCATGGGCAGCAACTTCAAGGCCGATGCCATGCCGGTGGGCAAACTCGCCGACACCATCGTCGAGGCCCAGCGCATCTACGACCGGGCCGGCTTCCGCTGATCCGCCCGCACCCAGCTGACTCAGCGCGCGCCGGCACGGGGCTCAACGCCCGGTAGCCGGCGCAGCCGCCTGACCCCGGATACACTTGCATTGGCCAAGTTATTGCCAATCATTCTCATTTGCGTTAATCTTGTTACAAGATCTTTTGGGCAAGCCAGCCAACCGCTAGCCAAGCCAGCCAGCCTCGGATCGTGAAACCCCGCAGTCCCCCCAACGGGACGATTTCATATCGAGAGGCTATTCAATGGCACACCAGCCCAAGCACGGCCGCCGTCAGGCCACCCCGCAGCAGCATCCCCCCGCCACCAGCACCACCGACAAGGTCATCCTGCCCCTCGGCGCGATGATGTTCGCCGCCTCCTTCAGCGCCCTGGCCCAGACGCCGGCCCAGAGCGAAGAGGTCAAGACCCTCAAGCCGGTGGTCGTCAAGGCCACCTCCGAAACCGAGCAGAACGGCAAGGAGAACCTGCGCGCCACCACCACCCGCATCGGCAAGGGCAAGCAGGACCTCCGGGACATTCCCCAGTCCGTCACCGTGGTGACCGAAAAGCTCCTCGACGACCGCAAGATCGACACCGTCAAGGAGGCGCTCAAGATGACCTCGGGGATCACCTTCCTGGCCGCCGAGGGCGGTGAGGAAGACATCCGCCTGCGCGGCTTCCCGCTCAACACCACCGGTGACCTGTTCATCGACGGCATGCGCGATCCAGCCTTCTACGACCGGGACACCTTCAACTTCGACCGCATCGAGGTGCTGCGCGGCTCCGCCTCCATGCTGTTCGGCCGAGGCTCCACCGGCGGCGCGGTGAACCAGGTCAACAAGCAGGCCAAGCTGATCGACCAGAACCAGATCGACCTGACCCTGGGCAGCCACCAGTACCGTCGCGTCGTGGCCGACATCAACATCAAGACCGGCGACGAATCCGCCCTGCGCATCAACGCCATGCGCGGCCTGGCCGACAACAACGGCTCCGGCACCAGCCTCGACAAGTACGGCTTTGCCGCCGACTACCGCTGGGGCATCGGCACCCGTGACGAGTTCGAGGTGGGTTTCTTCTACCTGGAGAACAACAACGGCATCAACTACGGCCTGCCCTACATCCGCAAGAGCGCCACGGATGCCTCCCTCACCACGATTCCGGTCGATCCGAAGAGCTACTACGGAGCCACCAGCGACTACAACCGCGGCTCAGCCGGCTACGCCACCTTTGCCCACACCCACCGCTTCTCCGCTGACACGGAGCTGGTGACCAAGATCCGCAAGGGCGACTTCAACCGCGACCAGCGCGCCAGTACCGTGCGCATCGCTGGCGCCGCACTGCAGCCCGGCGGCATCCTGGCCACCCGCGAGAACTTCAGCCGTGACACGGTGCTGACTCGCGGTACCCAGAACAAGATCCAGAGCATGGAGAACCTGTTCGCCCAGAGCGACCTGTCCACCAAGTTCGAAGCCTTCGGCATGAAGCACGAAGTGCTCACCGGTGTCGACTTTGCCTGGGAGAAGAAGATCGTCCGCGGCGCCCGCACGGCGGCACAGGGCGGCGTCACCATCCCGGCCAAGCCGACCACCACGATCGGCGGCGGCGGGACCGGCTGGGTGGACGAGGACGCCCGCGTCATCGGCAAAACCGGCGAGTTCGAAAGCGTTGCCGGTGGCGTATACGCCCAGGACCTGATCCAGGTGGCCCCCTACTGGAAGCTCCTCGCCGGTCTGCGCTACGACGGCATGTCGGCCCAGTACGACACCTTCAACCTGACGACCAATGCCGTCACCAACTACCAGCAGTCGATCTACAAGATGAGCAACCGGTTCGGCGTGCTGTTCCAGCCGTCCGACCGCCACTCCTTCCACCTGTCCTACGGGACCTCGTTCAACACCTCGGGCGACACTTATTCGTACAGCGCGGCCAACGTCGACACCCCGCCGGAAAAGAGCATGAACGTCGAACTCGGCGCCAAGATCGATTCCGCCGACCGCCGCATGAGCACCCGCCTCGCCCTGTTCCGGGGCGTCAAGCTCAACGAGCGCAACACCGACCCGCTGCTCAACATCGCCGTACTGTCGGGCAAGCGCCACGCCACCGGCTTCGAGACCGACGTGATCGGCAAGATCACGCCGCGCTGGGAAGTGTTCGGTTCCTATACCTGGATCTGGGACGCCGAGATCGACAAGGGTGCGGAGGGCGCCGAAGGCGTGGGCCGCCGCCCGTCCCTGATCCCGAAGCACCAGGGCACCCTGTGGAGCACCTACCAGATCACCGAGAAGCTGCGTGCCGGCGCAGGTGCCAACGCGCGCACCCGCATGACGCCCAACCGCAACCCGGCCGGCCTGTACTCCGACGGTTACGTCACCTACGACGCGATGGCCGAATACGAGGTGCTGCCCGAACGCCTGACCATCAAGGCCAACCTGATCAACCTGACCAACAAGTTCTACGCCGATTCGCTGTACGCCAACGGGCACTACGTCCCGGGCTTCGGCCGGACGTACTACCTCACCGCCAGCCTGAAGTTCTGATGCAGGACATCACGGCACCAAGGTGAAACCAGGGGGCATGCCGCAAGGCAGGCCCCCTTTCCTTTTTATCATCTTCCCTCTCAGCGCCTGGAATCCGCCATGCTTCTCCAGATCCCCGAACTCCTCACCGCCGCCGAGCTGCGACTCGCCCGGGAGTCCCTGGTCGATGCCCCCTGGGCCGACGGCCGGGACAGCGCCGGCCCCCAGGCCGCCACCGTCAAGAACAACCAGCAGCTCCCCCACGACTGCGAGGCCGCCCAGCGCATCCGCCAGATCGTGCTGGGCGCGGTCGAGCGCCACCCGCTGTTCCTCAGCGCGGCCCTGCCAAAGAAGATCTTCACCCCGCGGGTCAATCGCTACGGCGGCGACACGCCTTACTACGGCGGCCACGTGGACAACGCCATCCGCTTCCGCGCCGATACCGGCGAACGGGTGCGGACCGACGTCTCCTGCACGGTCTTCCTGGCCGAGCCCGAGGACTACGACGGCGGCGAACTGCTCGTCCAGGACACCTACGGCGCCCGCGGCGTGAAACTGCCCGCCGGCCATGCGGTGATCTACCCCGGCACCAGCGTGCATGAAGTCACCCCGGTCACCCGTGGCCACCGCATCGCCTGCTTCTTCTGGATCGAGAGCATGATCCGCAGCGACGAGCAGCGCCGCCTGCTGTTCGACCTGGACATGGCCCTGATGCGCCTGCGCCAGCAACATGGAGAAACTGCAGAGGCCGTGTCCCTGACCGGCACCTATCACAACCTCCTGCGCATGTGGGCCGACACGTGAGCGCCGCCCCCGCCCTGAACACGCTCCCACCCGGCGTGGTGTCGCTCGGCGACCACGAACGCCATGCCCGGGGTGTGCTCGATGCCAACGCCTGGGCCTACTTCGCCGGTGGCGCTGCCGACGAGATCACCCTGCGCGACAACCAGGGCGCGTGGGGCGCCCTCAAGCTGCATCCACGCATCCTGCGCCGGGTGGCCGGCGGCCACACCCGCGTTCAGCTCCTCGGCCGGACCCTGGCCCATCCCATCCTGCTCGCCCCGGTGGCCTACCAGCGCATGGCCCACCCGGACGGTGAGATGGCCACCGCCTGCGCCGCCTCGGCCCAGGAGGCCGGCCTGGTGCTGAGCACCCAGGCCAGCCTTCCCCTCGAGACCATTGCCGACGCAGTGCGGGATGATGCCGGACGCGGCCCCCTGTGGTTCCAGCTCTACCTGCAGCACGACCGGGGTTTCAACCTGGACCTGATCCAGCGCGCCGAGGCGGCCGGCTACGAAGCCCTCGTGCTGACCGTGGATGCCCCCTGCAACGGCGCCCGGGACCGGGAGCGGCAGGTCGGCTTCCGCCTCCCGCCGGGCATCTCGGCCGTCAATCTGTCCCGCCTGCCACCCGCGCCCGAACCCGCCCTGCGCCCCGGCCAGAGCGCCCTCTTCGACGGCCTGCTGCGTCACGCCCCCACCTGGGACGACATCAGCTGGCTGCTCGCCCACACCCGGCTGCCGGTGCTGCTCAAAGGGGTCATGGATGAGGGCGA
This sequence comes from uncultured Zoogloea sp., assembly GCA_937967645.1. Lineage (GTDB taxonomy): Bacteria > Pseudomonadota > Gammaproteobacteria > Burkholderiales > Rhodocyclaceae > Zoogloea. The sequence continues at coordinate 28,514 of CALBTT010000147.1, read as the reverse complement.
TGCCCTCGAAGCGGCCCGTCTGCGGGTGGGCGGCCTGATCGTGTCGAACCACGGCGGACGCACCCTGGACACCCTGCCCGCCACCGCCGAGGTGCTGCCCGCCATCGTCGATGCCGTCGGTAGCAGCCTGCCCGTACTGGTGGACGGCGGCATCCGGCGCGGCACGGATGTGCTCAAGGCGATGGCTTTGGGAGCCCGCGCCGTGCTGATCGGCCGGCCCTACATCTACGGCCTCGCCAACGCCGGCGCCCTGGGGGTGGCCCATGTGATCCGCCTGCTGCGCGACGAGCTGGAGATCGCCATGGCCCTGTCGGGCTGCGCCACCCTCGACGACATCCCGCCCCGCCTGCTTCGCTAAGCGGCTTGCAGAACCCCTCTGCAGGGGCGGCTTCAGCCGCCCGCAGACGCTGATTAACCACCTGTGGGCGGCCTGTAGGGGCGACTTCAGTCGCCCGCGGACTCCGATCAGGCACCTGCGGACGGCTGAAGCCGCCCCTACATCGCCCCTACACCGCCCTCACAGGCGCAGGCGTGCGACCTCGTTGTCCAGCTCCCGGGCGATCTGCAGCAGTTCATCGGCCTGGGCCCGGTTGGTGTCTGCTGACTGGGTGGCGTCGGCCACGGAGCGGGCGACCGAGTCGATGCCGATCGACAAGGCCTGACCGGCCTCGCTCTGCTCTCGGGTCGCCCGGGCGATCTCGGCCACCGCACCGGACACCCGCTCGGCGCGCTCGCGGATGGCCTGCAGCGCCGTTTCGACGCGCCGCGATGCGTCGACGTTGCTGCTGACCTGATCCACCGCCCGGCGGGCCGTTCCGGCTACCGAGGTCACGCTGTCCTGGATGCTGTTGAGGATGGTGTCGATCAGGGATGCCGACTTGGAAGACTGCTCGGCCAGCTTGCGCACCTCATCGGCCACCACGGCAAACCCCCGCCCCTGCTCCCCTGCCCGCGCAGCCTCGATGGCGGCATTGAGGGCCAGCAGGTTGGTCTGCTCGGAGATGTCACGGATCGCATTGAGCGCCTTGTGGATCTCCGCCGAACGCTGGCCCAGCTGCTCGACCTGGACGGCGGCATCCTGCACCGTGCCGGCGGTGCCATTGAGCTGGGTGATGGTGTCGTTCACCGAGCTGACGCCCTCCTCCACCGACAGCGCCGTCTCGCGGGTCAGATCGAGGGCATGTGCCGCATTGCCAGCCACCTGCTCGACGCTGAGGGTCAGGCTCTCGGTGGTGGTGGCCATGGTGCCCGCCGAGTTGCTCTGCTGGCGGGTGGTCTCGCCCAGGGACTGGGCCGAGGACGACATGCTGCTCGCCGCCCGCTGCAGGTGGTCGCTGGTCTGGCGGATGCTGCCGGCCAGCGCACGCATGGACTCGGCCGCCGAATTGATGCTGTTGCCGATCAGGTCGATCTCGTTGCGACTGCCGGGCTGGGCCGCGGCCCGCACGGTCAGGTCGCCGCTGCCGAAACGGGACACCAGCTCGGCCAGATGGCTCAGGGGCTTGAGCCGCCGGCTCAGGAAGAAGGCCAGCACGATCATCAGCAACACGCCACAGCCGATGGCCAGCAGCGCGATCTGGTTACGGAGGGTGTTGGCATCCTCCACGAACTCCTCGACCCACGAGCCGGTGACCACCAGCCAGTGCAGATCGGGCAGCTCCCTCACCACCACCATCTTGTCCGCCTCTGCATCGGCAGGGCCCCACTTGTAGACCAGGGTCCCGTTCTTCGTCTCCACCAGTTTGCGGACGATGTCCTGGACCCGCGGATCGACCTGGCTGAGTGCCTTACCCTCGAAGCTCGGGTGATAGATGAAGCGCACATCCTTGGCATCACCCGAAGGCACCGAGATGATGTAGGGATACCCCGTCTTGCCGACCTTGATCCCCTTCAGCTTGTCCTTGATCAGCTTGACGTTGCTCTCGGCATCCACCCGCATGGTGACGGCGCCGATGACCTTGCCCGACGCATCCTTGAGCGGCTCGGCCGCCAGCACGAACATCTTGCCATTGCGCTCCAGCGAACCCAGGAAGGGCTTGCCCTCGAGCAGGATGCCCGGGTATGCGCCATTGTTATCCACCAGCTCACCGTTGCGGTAGTTGCCCTCCTTGTCCTTGAGCAACGTGGCCGCCCGGTAGAAGCGGTCACCCTTGCGCACCAGGAAAGCAGCCTCCCGGTCGGTGTGCAGCTTGGCATAGGCCGACAGCAGCGTCGTGTTGCCATTCAGGACATGCCCTCCTACAGCCAGGCCGGGCAAACCGGCGGAGCCCGTCTGCACCTCTGCGCCGGTCAGTCGCGGCGCGCCGTCAAGGCTGTCGATGAACTGGGCGAGCGCATCCACAGAGCGCTTCTCCAGGGCATTCTGGGCGTACGCCAGCATCGAGATGGTCATGTCGGCCTGCAGGGCCAGAGACTCCTCGGCCTTGGTCAGGGCGCTCTGCCGTGACAGCATGGCCACCGTGGCCACCAGGATGGCGACCATCAGGGTCACACCAAAGGAACACAGCAGGACAACCTGCCGGGTGATGGGCTTGTTCTTGATCATTTTTCTTCTTCGCAAACAGAGATGGACTGCAACCCGTTGCGTATCGGCCCGATGCTGCGGGCCTTTAGATAAAACACCCACTTATTTCAGGGTTTTACACAAGTCCCCCCGCCTGGATACCTTTTCGGCAGCGGCTCTCCGGCTTCCACGCCAGCAAGCCAGACATCCCCCGGGCGTTGCGGCAGGGCGGCCTATTCATCGAACGCGTGGATGAAATCGCGGATCCGCGGATAAATCTGGCGCTCCCAGCGCTTGCCGTTGAACACCCCGTAATGCCCCACCCCGGCCTGCAGGTGATGCTGCTTCCGATAGGGCGCCAGCTTGCTGCACAGGTCATGGGCGGCCAGGGTCTGGCCGATGGAACAGATGTCGTCCCGCTCGCCCTCCACCGTGAACAAGGCGGTGCGGCGGATCCATTCCGGTCGTACCGGACGCCCCCGGTAGGTCATCTTCCCCTGTGGCAGCAGGTAGTCCTGGAACACCGAACGCACCGTCTGCAGGTAGAACTCGGCCGGCAAGTCCATCATCGCCAGGTACTCGTCGTAGAACGCCTTGATGTCATGGGCCTTGAGCGTCTCGCCCTCCGCAAAATGCCCGTACATCCTGCGGAAAGACTCCTTGTGCCGGTCCAGGTTCATGCTCATGAAAGCGGAGATCTGCAGGAAGCCCGGATACACACGGCGAAACGCCCCCTTGTAGCGCAGCGGCACCACCCCGATGAGATTGCGCTCGAACCACTCGATCGGCTTGCTGGTGGCCATGGCGTTAACTTCGGTCGGATTGATCCGGCAATCGATGGGGCCGGCCATCAGCGTCATGCTGCGCGGCTGATGCGGATGCCCCTCCTCCGCCATCACCGCCACCGCGGCCAGGGTCGGCACGGTGGGCTGACACACCGCCACCAGGTGGGTATGCGGCCCCAGCCAGTCCACAAAACGGATGATGTGCCCGATGAAGGTGTCCAGGTCGAAAGCCCCCTCCGACAGGGGAATGTCCCGCACGTTGTGCCAGTCGGTCACATACACGTCGTGGTCCTGCAGCAGGGTCTGCACCGTGCCCCGCAGCAGGGTCGCGAAATGGCCGGACACCGGCGCCACCAGCAGCACCTTGGGCTGGCCTTCGATGGCAGGTTCCTTGCGGAAGCGCTGCAGGGTGCAGAAGGGGGTAGCGAACACCGCCTCCTCCACCACCCGGCAGCGCCCTTGGTCGGTGTTGACGGCATCGATGCCGAATGGTGGCCGATGGTGGGTCAGCCCCGTCAAGGCGATCACCTCGCAGGCCGCCGCCGCCTTGCGCAACAGACGGCTGTGCGGATACCAGAACAGGCTGTGATGCAGCCAGGGCGCCAGCGCACGCGCCACGGTACGCGCCGGCGTGGTCAGGTCGGCCAGGGCCTGGTAGGCCTGGTAATGCAGGGCGGGGCTGTGGGGAGACATCGTCGTTTTTGTTGGTGCTCATGTTGGTGAGCAGCGTCAAGCAATAGACATGCCGCGCGGCTTGGCTGAACGGCATGCGCTTTGCTTGAAACACACCGGCAATCCCGACCCGCACGCTTCCAGGAGACACCCCATGGCCGCCGCCACCCTCACCCTGAGCAGCAAGAACTATTCGTCCTGGTCTCTCCGCGGCTGGCTCATGGCCCGCTTCGCCGGCCTGGACTTCGTCGAGGAGATGGTCGAGCAGGACGACCCCGGCGCCCGCGCCGAGCTCCTGCTGCTGGCCCCTTCGGTGCGGGTGCCTCGGCTCACCCACGGCAGCATCTCGGTGTGGGACACCCTCGCCATCGGTGAATACCTCAACGAACTCAAGCCCCAGGCCGGCCTGCTGCCCGCCGACCCGGCCGCAAGGGCCCACTGCCGCTCGATCTGCGGCGAGATGCACTCCGGCTTCAGCGCCCTGCGCTCGGCCCTGCCCATGAACCTGAAGGCCCGCTTTCCCAACTTCACCGTGTGGTCACGCGCCCAGGGCGACATCGAGCGGGTCACCGAAATCTGGCGCGACTGCCTGCAACGCTACGGCGGCCCTTACCTGTTCGGCACCGGGCGGACCCTCGCCGACGCCATGTACGCCCCGGTGGCCACCCGCTTCCTGACCTACGACGTGCGCCTCGACGACGCCAGCGCAGCCTACTGCACGACCGTCATGGCGATGCCGGAAATGCAGTCCTGGATCGACGCCGCGCGACTGGAGCCGGACGACATCGAGGAGCTGGAGGTCGAGTTCTGAGTTGAGTTCTGAAGCGTTCCCTCGCCCCAGGACGCACCAGCGGGAGGCACATGCCCGCCAGCGGTGCGTATCGCGTCAGCTGAACAAGCCGGCCACGTCCACCGATTCGCGATGGCCGAGCGCGCCCTGGTGCAGGCGTAGCCAGCGCGCCGCCCGGGCGCGGCCCAGGTCACGCAGTTCGTGCAGGAAAGCCCGCGTGGCGTTGAGCTTGCTGCCATTGCCCACCGCGGCCAGCTCCTCGGCCTCGATCATGTGGAAGCGTAGCGACATCAGCTTGCGCTCGAAGCGCCCCAGCGGCATCCAGCCCTTGCCCTCCGCGATGTAGGCCCGCGCCTGGGCGATCATCCGCATCTCCCGCAGGAAGGTGGTGGAGAAGCCCAGCTCCATGCTGCGCGCCGCGATCTCCTCTGCGCTGCGCGGCGGCGCCTCGCGCACCAGCGGATTCAGCAGCACCAGCAGGATGTCCGGCGCAGCGCACTCGTACATCAGCGGATAGACCGCCGGATTGGCGGTGAAGCCCCCGTCCCAGTAGGCCTCGCCCTCGATCTCCACCGCATGGTGCAGGGTGGGCAGACAGGCCGAGGCCAGCAAGGCCTCCTCGCTCAACTCGGCGGTGCGGAACAGGCGCACCTTGCCGGTCCGCACCCGCGTCGCCGCGATGAACAGCTTGAGCTGACAGTCCCGCCGCAGCCGCTCGAAATCGAAGCGCGCCCGCACCACGTCGCGCAGCGGGTTGAGCTCGAAGGGATTGAGCTGGTAGGGCGAGAAATGCCGCGTCCAGGCCAGCATCGCCGCCACCGCCCCGGGCAGGGAGCCATCGCCGGAAGGATTGAAGCTGTGCAGCAGATCCAGCTCGAAGGGCGTCGAATCCGCCACCGCCTCCCAGAACCCGGCCAGACTCTCCCGCGCCCCCTCCGGCCCGCCCGTCATCCAGCCCTGGGCCAGCGCCACCGCATTCATCGCCCCGGCACTCGTCCCGCTCACCCCATCCAGCGGCAGGCCCTCCTCCAGCAGGCGGTCGAGCACCCCCCAGGTATACGCCCCATGCGCCCCGCCCCCCTGCAAGGCCAGGCTCAAGGCCGGCGGCCCCGCATCCGGCTTCGCCCACCAACGCTTTGCAAACATCGCGGACCTCCTTCAAGCAGATTGCTGCAACGCACAATACCTGAAGAGTGGACGGGGGTGGGTTACGGAAGTTCAGGGGGGTGACGTCTGGATGATCTGTCGCACAGGAGGGCGTCCCGGTTCATGGCGGCCCCCGCTTGCCCAGGCTTCAAAGGCACGTTGCGCCGAATACAACCCATAGTGCATACTCAAAACTCATACCCATTTTGAGCAATCACTATGTTCCGCCCCCGAATCTCCACGCTGTTCTCCGCCCCTCTCCTGGTAGGCGGCGCCCTGCTTCTTGGTGGCTGTGCCACCGAGCAGTCCCGCAGCCTCGAAGTCGCCAAGGTGGCCTCCGCAGGCACCGCTTACACCGGCCTGCGCAACCCCATCTCGGTGGGCAAGTTCGACAACCGCTCCAGCTTCATGCGCGGCATCTTCACCGATGGGGTCGACCGGCTGGGCAGTCAAGCCAAGACCATCCTCATCACCCATCTCCAGCAGACCGGCCGCTTCAACGTGCTCGACCGGGACAACATCTCCGAGATCAAGCAGGAGGCGGCCTATTCGAAGGCCAGCCAGACGATCCGCGGGGCCACCTACGTGATCACCGGCGATGTCACCGAGTTTGGCCGCAAGGAAACCGGCGACAAGCAGCTGTTCGGGTTGCTCGGCCGGGGCAAGTCCCAGGTGGCCTATGCCAAGGTCAATCTCAACGTGGTGGATGTGCAGACTTCCGAGGTGATCTTCTCGGCTCAGGGGGCGGGTGAATACAGCCTTGACAGCCGGGAGGTGATCGGCTTTGGCGGCACATCCAGCTACGACTCCACGCTCAACGGAAAGGTACTGGACCTGGCCATGCGCGAAGCCGTCAATCGGCTGGTGGATGGCATCCATTCCGGCGCCTGGCAGCCCGGCCGCTGATGGCTAGCCGAGGACCCAAGCACATGAATCGTCTCCCCCTCCGCCTCGCCTGCGGCCTGTGCATCACCGCAACCCTCCTGGCGTCCGGCTGCGCAACCCGGCCCCAGCCGCTCTATCACTGGGGTGACTACCAGGCCCATCTGTATGGTCACCTCGCCCGCAGCACCAGCCCGAGTGAGCAGATTGTGAAACTCGAAGGCGGCCTGGAGGAAGCCCGTGCCCAGGGCAGGAAAGTCCCCCCGGGCTACCTTGCCCATCTGGGCATTCTCCACGCCCAAATCGAACACCCCGACCAGATGCTCAAGTACTTCGAAGCCGAGAAGGTCCTTTACCCGGAAAGCGGCGCCTACATTGATTTCCTGCTGCGCAAGTTCCCGCGCCCCCAACCAGAGCAAGTGAGGCTCCCATGAAATCAACACTTCCGGCCCTGCGGGCCTTCACGCTTAGCCTGCTGGCCTCCGCGCTGGCCACCGGTTGCGCCACCTCCGCCCGCAACGACTACAGCGCCTTCAAGGAAAGCCGCCCAGCCTCCATCCTGGTGCTACCGCCACTCAATAGCTCCCCTGATGTCGCAGCGACCTACAGCATGCTCTCCCAGGTCACCCTGCCACTGGCCGAATCGGGCTACTACGTGTTCCCGGTGAGCCTGGTGGACGAGACCTTCCGCCAGAACGGCATGAGCAATCCGCCCGAGATGCACGAGGTGCCCCTGCCCAAGCTGCGGGAGATCTTCGGCGCAGACGCCGCGCTCTACATGGACATCAAGCAGTACGGTACCTCGTACTCACTGATTACCAGCGAAAGCCGGGTCACGGCCGAAGCCCGGCTGGTGGACCTGAGGTCGGGGCAGCTTCTCTGGAAGGGCGCAGCGTCGGCCTCCAGCGCGGAGGGCCGCAGTTCCAGCGGCGGCCTGGTCGGCCTTCTGGTTTCTGCCGTGGTCAACCAGATCGTCGAAAGCTCGTCCAACCGCTCGCATCCGATCGCCGGCATCACCAGCCAGCGCCTGCTGACTGCAGGCATGCCCAACGGCATTCTCTACGGCCCCCGCTCCCCCCGCTACAAGACCGACGGTAACACCGCTCCCTGAAGCAGCCCCCCTACCTCGACCGGGCCAGATCCACATCGGCCCGGTTCACCTCATCCGTATAGACCTCGCCCCCACCCGGCAGACCCGACGCGTGGCAGCTCACGATGACGTTCGACAAGGGCTTGCCCCGGTGCAGCACGTCCACCCCGCAGCGGCCGTACTCCGCTTCGATCGTGGCCAGCAGGTTGCGGGCATAGGGCGTTTCGAGGCGCCCATCGAGGATCAGGTTGGCCAGCAGCAGTCCGTCGGGCTTGAGGGCGCGCCGGGCATCGCGCCAGAACTCGCGGGTCACCAGGTGGCCGGGGATGGAGGTGTGGCTGCTGAACACATCCACCACCACCGCGTCGTAGTGGCGTGGGGTTTCGCGCACGTGGCGGCGGGCGTCGTCCACGATGAATTCACCCCGGATCGGCTCCCGCAGGAAGCGCGTCTCGGCGATGGCGCGGATCTCGGGGTCTATATCCACATAGGTGTAGCGGTTGGCAGGCTCCCGGTGCGACAAGGTGAAGCCACCGGCCCCCAGCACCAGGATGTCCTTGCCCTGAAAGCCCAGCTCGTCCAGCAGGATGTGGCGCAGGTGCTGCACGTAGCGGGCATAGTGCGGCGGCTCACCGGTGTCGATCAGGGACGCCAGGGAGTTGTTGACGAAGAAGGCCCGAGGATCGACGCGATCCTGCACGGCCACCGGGCGCACCGCGTAGTCGGCGTAGGCGGTATCGATCACCTCGGTGGGTGGAAAGAGGTTGATCGCCACCGCTGCCCCAGCGGCCGCCACGGCGGCCATCGACTTGCCCCAACCGCGCCCGCCCAGCAGCAGCCCGCCCACCGCCAGCCACAGCGCGCAAACAAGCACCGCCGCAGACACGCCGAGCCACTGCATCACCCCCAGCGCGAGGCTGACCGACCCCAGGAAGGAACCCAGGGTGGACCAGTACAAGGCATGGCCGCTGGCCTCGCCGGTGCGCATGTGCTTCATCAGGTTGGTGAGCACCGGCACCGTCTGCCCCAGCAGCCAGGCCACCGGACACAGCACCCCGCCAACGAAGAGCAGGTAGGCCACCCCGACCGGCTGCAGATGGGCGAACAGGCCATCCACCACCACCCGCGACAGGCCGATCCCCACCAGCGCCGCGGACACCAGGAAGTTGCGGGCCACCACCGCCATGAACCGCTCCGCCACCCGCCCTCCGGCCGCATAGCCAAGGGCCAGGGCCAGCAGGAACAGGCCGATGGTCGGCGCAGTGACGACGATGGCGCTGCCCACATGGGGCACCAGCCGGCGCAGGGCGATCACCTCGGCGCCGAGGGAGCAGAAGCCTTCGATGAAGACAATCAGGTAGAGCAAGGAGATGGGCATGGCGATCAGGGACCGGGCGGCGCGGCCAGGGCGCAGCGCCAGGCCTCCGCCATGGCGGGATGGAAGGGATCATGGCCGCAGCCATCGATCCAGATCAGACGGCTGCCGGGGATATGGGCCTGCAGGCACACCGCGTTGGCCGGCGGGCAGACCCTATCCTCGCGGCCGTGGATCAACACGGTGGGCAGACCGGCCAGCGCTTCACAGCCGGCCAGGAAAGCCGCTGCGTCGAGAAAGCAGCCGGCCTGCAGGTAGTGGGCCTGAAGCCGGTACTTGCGCACCAGCGCTGCCCGTTGCCCGGCATCCGGCATTGCGGCCGCTGCCGACGCAACCGGGCTGTCCACCGCCTGTTCATAGGCCAGCCAGGCCAGGGCTGCGGCCTCGGCGATGGCCGGCTCGGGCGCCGACAGGCGCGTCGCCAGGGCCCTCAGCAGATCCCTGCCGCCGGCCTCCGGCAATGCCGCCGACAAGGCCTGCCAAGCCGCCGGAGCCTCGCCGGCCAGGCCGGTGAAGAAGTGCTCCACATTGCCCCGTCCGGGCAGGAAGCTGCTGCGCAGCACCAGGCCCGACACGGCCTCCCGGTGGGCCATGGCATAGGCCAGGGCCAGGGTCGCCCCCCAGGAGCCGCCGGTCACCCGCCAGCGGGCGATGCCCAGGTGGCTGCGCAGACGCTCCAGATCGGCCACCAGGTCGGCCGTGGTGTTGGCGGCGGTCTCGCCAGCGGGCTCGGAGCGGCCCGCGCCGCGCTGGTCGAAGGCCACCAGGAAATGCAGGTCAGGATCGTAGAGCGCACGCAGGCGGGGCGAGCAGCCGCTGCCGGGCCCACCGTGGAGCACCACCACGGGCTCGCCCGCCGGGTTGCCGGAGGTCTCCACGTAAAGCCGGTGGCCATCGCCCACGGGAAGCAGGAAGCAGGAAGGTTCGGACATGGGCCGGACTGCAAATCAAGATTTTCGTGAGGCGGGAGTATGCCGCCCTTTGCCACACTGCGCTCCACGGTACTGCCACCGGCGGGCCGGATCCAACAACCCAAAAATCTGGAGACTCATCATGACCTGGACCACCCCCCAAGCTTGCGATCTGCGTTTCGGCTTCGAGATCACCATGTACATCGCCGCCAAGTAAGAAAGGCCGGCGACGGCGGCCAGGTCCCCCGACAGGCCGCCGTCCGCCCCCCCACACCATGCACATCCGCGTCCTCGGCTCCGCCGCCGGCGGTGGCTTTCCCCAGTGGAACTGCAACTGCCCCAATTGCCGGCAGGTCCGCGCCGGCAGCCCCCATCACCAGCGCCGCACCCAGTCCTCCATCGCCGTCAGCGCCGACGGCCAGCGCTGGACCCTGGTCAATGCCTCCCCCGACATCCTGCAGCAGTTCCAGCAGTTTCCCGGCACCTGGCCGAAGGAAGGCCTGCGCGGCTGCGGCATCGAATCGATCGTGCTGGTGGATGCGCAGATCGACCACACCACCGGCCTCTACATGCTGCGGGAAAAAGGCAGCCCCTGGCCCGTGTGGTGCACCGACCCGGTGTTTGAAGACCTGACCCGCGGCAACCCCATCCTGCACCTGCTCGAACACTACTGCGGCGTGAGCCGGCGCGACCTGCCCGGCAACGGCGCCAGCTTCCACCCCGAGGGTTCGGAAAGCCTCGACTGGCGCGCCCTGCCGCTGCTGTCCGCGGCCCCACCGTATTCACCCCATCGCAACAACCCGGTGCCCGGCGACAACGTCGGCCTGCTGATCCGCGACCCGGCCAGCGGCAAGCGGGTGTTCTACGCCCCCGGCCTGGCCGAGGTGGACGACGCCGTCTTCGACGCCATGGCCGGCGCCGACTGCGTGATGGTGGACGGCACCTTCTGGACCGACGACGAGATGATCGCCCTCGGCCTGTCGAGCAAGCGCGCCCGGGACATCGGCCACCTGGCCCAGAGCGGCCCGGGCGGCATGATCGAACAACTCGCCCGCCTGCCCCGCCACGTGCGCCGGGTGCTCATCCACATCAACAACACCAACCCGATCCTCGACGACAGCTCCGCGGAGCGCGCCATCCTGGCCGCCGCCGGCATCGAGGTGGCTTTCGACGGCATGGAGATCACCCTATGAACGCCAGCACCCAGCGCCCCTGGACCCCGGAAGAGTTCGAAGCCCAACTGCGCGACAAGGGCACGGCCTACCACATCCACCACCCCTTCAACGTCATGCTCAACACCGGCAAGGCCACGCGGGAGCAGATCCAGGGCTGGGTGGCCAACCGCTACTACTACCAGATCATCATTCCCCAGAAGGACGGTGCGGTGCTCTCCAACTGCCCCGACCGGGAGGTGCGGCGGGAATGGATCCAGCGCATCCTCGACCACGACGGTCACGGCGACGACCCGGGCGGCATCGAAGCCTGGCTGCGCCTGGGCCAGGCCGTGGGCCTGAGCCGCGAGGAGATCGTCGACCAGCGCCACGTGATCCCGGCCGTGCGCTTCGCCTGCGACGCCTACCTCAACTTCTGCCGCCAGCGTCCGTGGCAGGAATCGGTGTGCTCCAGCCTCACCGAGCTGTTCGCCCCCACCATCCACAAGCAACGCCTGGCCAACTGGCCCGAGCACTACCCGTGGATCGAATCCGACGGCCTGCAGTACTTCCGCAACCGGGTCACCCAGGCCCGCCGCGACGTGGAACAAGGCCTGGCCGTCACCCTCGCCTACTTCGACACCCGCCCCCAGCAGGAAAAAGCCCTGGACATCCTCAAGTTCAAGCTCGACATCCTGTGGTCCATGAACGACGCCATGGCCCTGCGCTACGGCGTGACCAACGGGTAAGAGCAATGTAGGGGCGCCCCTACACGCCCCCACCTCAGCCAGAAAGGCGTGCCCCATGACGCTCCGCCCCCGCATCAACCGACTGTTCCGCTTCCAGTGGGAGCCCGCTCAGCAGGCCCACGTGCTGCTCTACCCGGAGGGCATGGTCAAGCTCAACCAGAGCGCCGGTGAGATCCTCAAACGCTGTGACGGCACACGTGACCTGCCGGCCATCGTGGCCGACCTGGAGGCCAGCTTCAACGCCACCGGACTGACCCCCGACGTAGAGGCCTTTCTGGCCATGGCCGAAGAACAGAACTGGATCGACTGGACGGAAGCCTGATGGACACCCTCCTCGTCCCACCCGAAGCCCTGCAGCCGGCAGCACGCCGCCCAGGCCCCCTATGGCTGCTGGCGGAGGTCACCTACCGCTGCCCCCTGCACTGCGCCTTCTGCTACAACCCGGTGGACTTCGCCGCCGCCGGGCCCGAACTGTCCACCGACGACTGGCTGTCGGTGATCCGCCAGGCCCGCGCCATGGGCGCCGCCCAGTTCGGCATCTCCGGCGGCGAACCGCTGCTCCGCGACGACATCGAGACCCTGGTGGCGGAAGCCCGCAGCCTGGGCTTCTACACCAACCTCATCACCTCCGGCGTGGGCCTCACCGAAACCCGCCTGGCGGCACTCAAGGAAGCCGGCCTGGATCACATCCAGCTTTCTTTCCAGGACGCCACCCGGGAGGCCAACGACCTCATCACCAACACACGCACCTTCGACCTCAAGCGCAAGGTGGCCGCCCTCACCAAGGCCGCCGGCTACCCCACGGTGATCAACTGCGTGCTCCACCGCAGCAACATCGACCACCTCGACCGCATCATCGAGATGGCCGCCGAGATCGGCGCCGAATACCTGGAACTGGCCAACACCCAGTACCACGGCTGGGCCTTTCTCAACCGCGAAGCCCTGATGCCCAGCGCCGCGCAGCTGGCCGAAGCCGAGGCCGTCACCGAACGCTGGCGCCAGAAGCTCGGCAAGAAGATGCGCATCCTCTTCGTCACGCCCGACTATCAATCGAAAAAGCCCAAGAAATGCATGAACGGCTGGGGCGAAGTCTTCCTGTCGGTCACCCCCGACGGGCTCGCCCTCCCCTGTCACACCGCCCGCATGCTGCCCGGCCTCGACTTCCCGGACGTGCGCGAACACGCACTCGACTGGATCTGGCACGACTCCCCGCTCTTCAACCGCTTCCGCGGCACCGCCTGGCTGCCCGACACCTGCCAGACCTGCGAAGACAAGGACAAGGACCACGGCGGCTGCCGCTGCCAGGCCTACATGCTCACCGGCGACGCCGGCGCCACCGACCCGGTCTGCCCCAAGTCACCCGACCACGCCCTGATCGAAACCGCCCTCGCCACCGCCGAACGGCAGGACAACAGCCACCCGCTGATCTTCCGGGATCCGAAGGCATCGAAGCGGCTTGAGCGGGCGTTCTGATGGAGACTCGGCACCCCATGGGTCAAGTAGCCCATTCAGTGCAAGCGCAGCCTGCAAGCACAAAACGCGAACAATGACAATGAACTTGCCAACAGGCAGGCTGGAGCGGGGCCCCTATAATCGCATCGCATTCACACCTCCCCGGCCCCCTCATGACGATGCACTCCCCACTCCGCCCCTCTTGGGCTCCGCTGCTCCTTACCCTGCTTGTCAGTGCCTGCGGCGGCGGCGGCGGGGGTGACAGCAAGGGCGACGACACGAACCCGTCCGCCGGCAGCGACCTCCTGGGCTTCACGATCGGCAACACCAAGGCCGCAGCCATCCTCTCGCTGGTCTCGGTGGACTCCACCACCAGCATGCTGCGTGACGCACGCAGCTCCGCCGATGCAATCGACGAGCAGCTCTCCCAGCCCGCCCAGGGTGGAGCCCAGCTGGGCATCCTGGCCCGGGAAGCCCTGGCCCACGCCCAGGCGCTCTCCGGCGCTGCCGCGGATCAACCTGCCGGCTCTTACCGGGGCCGCGTCAGCTGCGCGGTGAGCGGCTCCATCGACATCATCGCCACCGTGGCCAAGCCGGGCACCTATACCGCCGGCGACCGCCTCGACCTGGGCTACACCAACTGCGTCGGCCGCTACGATCCCCTCAACGGCGTAATGAGCCTCGATGTGGGGGAGATCACCGGCGATCCGGCCACGAATGGCACGCTGGCCGCCACCCTCCGCTATGTGGACCTGCGCTCCGGGCTGCCCGACAACCTCGTCTCCATCCAGGGCGAAGCACGCTTCTTCCAGTCCCGCAGCCCCGGCCAGCCTGAGACCGGCTGGCTGCGAACCAACCGCCTGACCCACAGCTTCAACGTCTCGGGCAAACGCGCCAGCCTCACCACCCTCAACCTCGACCTGAGCTACAGCACCCGCAGCGACGGCTTCGCCTACACCGTCACCCAGAGCATGAACCTCGACTTCCCGGCGGCCCAGGGCAAGGTGGAGCTGAGCACCGCCCAGACCCTGCTTGCCGACACCGCGGGGCGCATCTTCGGCGGCAAGCTGCTGATCCGCGGCCGCAATAGCACCCAGTACGTCAGCTACCTCGGCCCCGGTACCATACGGCTTGAAACCGATACCAACAATGACGGCAAGATGGACGTGGACAGCATCTCGAGCTTTACCGACCTGTATTACATGGTCTGGCTGCAATAACGCCGGCCCGACCAGCGGCGGCGGAGGCCTCTACGAGCGTGATAAGATCGCGACGATTCAAAGCGATTGCAGCCATGTCCGCCCTCCATTTCCTCCGCGCGCGCTCCATCCTGACGCCCATCGCAGCCGCCTGCATGCTGGCCGCCTGTGCCACCGGGAAGGTGACGACCGCCCCTGACAGCAGTTCGGCAGGCGCCCCCGCCACGCAGGAGGACAGCCCAGGAAGCCGCCCGGCACCGGCCGCGCAGCCCCCCAAGCCGCGTCCTCCGCGCAACGACAAGGACACCAAGCCCGCCTCACCGCCGGCCACGACCACCATCCGCTCCGGCGGAAAGGATGTGGAAGTGATCGTCGAGGAGGCCCCGCCGGAGCTCCCTCTGCCGGGCCCGGGTTGGCTCTCCCAGTGCGTCAGCCGCCAGATGCAGGGCGGCGTCATCCTCTGCGATGCCGACAAGCTGCTGGCCACGCCGTCGGCCCGGGTCAAGGTGTTCACACGAGACCCTGCCGCCGCGGGTCGCATGGCAGGCGGGAGCATCCAGGTGCGGACCAACCTGCCGCGCAAGTACCGCTTCTTCGTGGTGCCCTGAGGGCCCACCTGCCCTCATCCCTTCAAACGCCCAGCGCAACACGCCTGCAACACGGGGCGGGTTGAATGCTGTCCGAACCGGCCCGGTGGCCGGAGCGGAGGCGGGCATTACCGACACATTCACCATCACCACCCTGGACAGCCTCGACGAGGCCGCCATGGCAAGCGCCGCCACGATCCTGGAGGCAGCCTTCAACGACCCCGAGCGCTACGGGAAGGCCCGCATCCTGTCGCAGCTGCAGCCCGCCGACCTGCCCTTCTATCGCCGCTTCTTCATTGCCTCGCGGGCCGGCGAGGTGGTCGGCGTAGGGGGCGTGAAAGCCGCCGACTGGGCCAGCGACACCCACATCCTGTACCTGTCGGCGGTCGCCGAGCACGCCCGGGGCCAGGGCATCGCCCGTGCGCTGATCAACGCGCGCATCGCCTGGGCCATGGAAACCTTCGGCAGCGGCCGGCTGCTCGTGTCCACCGCCCGCAGCCGGCGCTTCGCCCGGCTGGGCTTCCGCCTGATGGGCAAGCGCGAGGCCGGCGGCCGACGCCTGATGCTGCTGGAGTTCTGAGCGCCATCGCGGCATTCCACGCAACGCAGCATCAGGCTGGGGAGAACACGCAAGGCCTTGTATAATCGTGGGCTTTTCAGCTTTACGCACCGCACCATGGCCGCCACCCAGGAAATCGCCCGTCGTCGCACCTTTGCCATCATCTCCCACCCCGACGCGGGCAAGACCACGCTCACCGAAAAGCTCCTGTGGTTCGGCGGCGCCATCCAGGTCGCCGGTGAGATCCGCGCCCGCAAGGCCGCACGCCACGCCACCTCCGACTGGATGGAGCTGGAAAAGCAACGGGGCATCTCGGTCACCTCGTCGGTGATGCAGTTCCCCTACCGGGACTGCGTCATCAACCTGCTCGACACCCCGGGCCACGAAGACTTCTCCGAAGACACCTACCGCACCCTCACCGCGGTGGACTCGGCCGTCATGGTCATCGACTCGGTGAACGGCGTGGAAGCCCAGACGATCAAGCTGCTCAACGTCTGCCGCCTGCGCGACACCCCCATCGTCACCTTCATCAACAAGCTCGACCGGGAAGGCCGCGAGCCCATCGAGCTGCTCGACGAGATCGAATCCGTGCTGGGCATCCAGTGCGCCCCGATGACCTGGCCGATCGGCATGGGCAAGCGCTTCCGCGGCGTGTACCACCTCTACAACGACACCATCCAGTTCTTCGACCCGCAGGCCGAGAAGGGCACCTCCGAGATCATCCAGGGGCTCGACAACCCGCGCCTCGACGAAGTGATCGGCGAACAGGCCGACGAGCTGCGCATGGACATCGAGCTGGTCCGCGGCGCCTCCCACACCTTCGACCGGGAGGCCTACCTGGGCGGCAAGCAGTGCCCGGTGTTCTTCGGCTCGGCGGTCAATAACTTCGGCGTGCAGAGCCTGCTGGATGCGGTGGTGGACCTCTCGCCCGCCCCCCTCGCCCGCCCGGCCAAGACCCGCCAGGTGCAGCCCGACGAGGACAAGTTCTCCGGCTTCGTGTTCAAGATCCAGGCCAACATGGACCCGAAGCACCGCGACCGCATCGCCTTCATCCGCGTCTGCGCCGGCCGCTTCGAGCGGGGTGGCAAGCTCAAGCAGGTGTCCACCGGCAAGAGCCTGGCCATCAACAACGCCATCACCTTCATGGCGCAGGACCGCAACACCACCGACGAAGCCTGGGCCGGCGACATCATCGGCATTCCCAACCACGGCACCATCCACCTGGGCGACACCTTCACCGAAGGCGAAGACCTGCAGTTCACCGGCATCCCGAGCTTTGCTCCAGAGTACTTCCGCCGCGCCCAGATCAAGAACCCGCTCAAGATGAAGCAGCTGCAAAAGGGCCTCGAGCAGCTCGCCCAGGAAGGTGCCACCCAGCTGTTCCGCCCCACCACCACCAATGAGCTGATCCTCGGCGCCGTCGGCACCCTGCAGTTCGACGTGGTCGCCCACCGGCTGGAGTTCGAATACGGCGTGGACGTGATGTTCGAATCCTGCGCCTACGCCACCGCCCGCTGGCTGCGCGGCTCCGATGCCGACCTCAAGGCCCTGGCGGACAAATCCCCCGCCAACATCGCCCTCGACGGCAACGGCGACTACGTCTACCTCGCCCCCAACCGGGTCAACCTGCAGATGGCGCAGGAACGCTTCCCCGACATCAAGTTCCTGGAGACGCGGGAGATCTACTGACCCCCGCTCACGCCAGAGCACGCCCCTCTCCGCCTGCTGGCCGGCCCCATCCGGCCTTCCCCAAAATACGCAGCTCAGCCGCCTGGTATCTCGCATACCGGGCGGCTGAGCTGCGTCCATCGCAGCGACGCCCGGCCGGCCGGGCGGGCTCATGCACATGCATGAACATTCGGAACGGGCTGCCCGTACCGATGGCACGCCCCCTGCCGCCCCCGCTCACAGCTAGGTGTTTGTACTCAAATTCCACGAAAAATCAATAAGTAAGGGCTCAAGCCCAAGACGGGTTCTCCGATACCTCCCCCATTCCCGGGCACGAATGTCTGGACTCCACGCCAGCGCCGGCCCGGCATTTTCTACATCGAGGATCAATCAGGAGAAAACCGTGATCATTGTGCCGAGCCCTCATTCATCGATCTCCTCCCCGCCCGCGGCAGCAGCGGCCCGCCCCCCAATGCAGCAGACCGGGATTCGTCTCACTGCACAGCCTGACCACACCGTTCTCTAGGAGATTTCCATGACTGCACATATCGGAAAGTCCGGTTCGCGGCAGAGCGTGCGCTTCATGCTCCTGCTCAGCTTCGGATTGCTCTTCCTGCTGGTAATCGGGGTCATGGCCACCTTCTGGACGACGCTGAACCACGTCGAGGCCCTGGCACAGAAAATCACCGGGACCAACGTCCCCCAGGTGACACGCATCACCGAAGTCGAAAAGCTGGTGATCAAGATGTCGCTGGAGTCCCGCCACGCCATGCTGGCCGTCAACGACCCGCCCGAGTTGCAGGCCGCCCTGCAGCGGATCGGCGAGTACCGGCAGCACGAGCTCAAGGTGCTCGAGGAGCTGGAGTCCCATCTGTTCACCGAGCGTGGCCGCGAGATCATGAAAAGGACGCGGCAGGCCGACGAAGTGTTCTGGCAGCAGGCGGAGCAGACCGTCGCCTTGATCAAGGCCGGCAACGTGAGTGCAGCCTTCAGCAAGCTGAAGAACGAGCTGGTGCCGGCACGCAACCGCGAACTCGAGATCATCGCCGAGCAGATCGCCTGGCAGCGCCAGCTGATGGACACCACACTCGCCGACGCCAGCAGCACCATTCACAACACGAAGATGGTCATGGGCATCGTGGTGTCGATCCTGCTCATCGGCCTCGGCCTGTTCGTGGCGCGTTTCACCCAATCCATGACCCACCGGATCAGTCAGCTCCAGGACGTCATCGTCAAGATCGAGAACAGCGGCGACTGCACCCTGCGCGTCGGCCCCGCAGGCCATGACGAAGTCGGACGCGCCGCGGCCGCCTTCGACAAGATGATGGCGCGTATCGCGGCCCTGATCGGCGACACCCGTCAGTCCGCCAACGCCATCGCCACCGCGGCGCAATCCATGGCCGCGGCCGGCGCCCAGGTGGAACAGGGCTCGGGGACACAATCGGAAGCGGCGGCAGCCGTCGCCGCCGCCATCGAGCAGACCTCGGTGAGCATTTCCGAAACTGCCCGCAACGCCCATCTGGCCGACGAGACGGCCACCCGCGCCCGCGCCGATATCGACGGAACCGCCCAGGCCGTGCGTGAGGCCGCCAGCAACGTCGACGCGCTCGCCGGCATGATCGACGAGGCCAGCGGCGACATTGCCCGCCTGGCGGACAGCTCCCGGCAGATCGACGGCATCGTGCAGACCATCAAGGACATTGCCGACCAGACCAACCTGCTGGCCCTCAACGCAGCCATCGAGGCAGCGCGGGCCGGCGAACAGGGACGCGGCTTCGCCGTGGTGGCTGACGAGGTGCGCAAGCTCGCCGAAAACACCGGCAAGGCCACCCGCCAGATCTCCGGGCTGATCACCGGCATCCAGTCCGAGGTGGATGTGGCGGTGACCCGCATGCAGGCCGCCAACGAGAAGGCCGGCACCACGCGCGACCGCGTGGTCGCCACGACCAGCGCCCTTGACGCGGCCAGTGCCGACACCGGTCAGGTCACCGACTCGGTGCGCCTCATTGCCGAGGCCGTGCGTGAGCAGGACACCGCCGTCCAGCAGGTTGCCCGCAGCATCGAGCAGATCGCGCAGATGACCGATGAGAACAGCGCTTCCGCCCGCTCCGCTGCCGAGACGGCGCGCCAGCTCGACGAGATGGCCGCAACGCTGCGCGCGGCGGTCAATCAGTTCAAGGTCTGATCGCCATCACGCCCGGCCCGGGCAAGGGGCCGGTTTAAGAAAGGGAGAATGCCGCGGGTATGGGAAGCGATTGAGGAGAGGGAGGCGTGTTACTCCACACCCGCCTGATCCGGCATTCTCCCGAAAGGGGGGCTACATGCCCTGGTAGATCGGCCCTTCCCCGCCCTGGGGTGTCACCCAGGTGATGTTCTGGGTCGGGTCCTTGATGTCGCAGGTCTTGCAGTGGACGCAGTTCTGGCTGTTGATCTGCAGCCGCGGGCCGGCGCCTTCGCCGCCCTCCACGATCTCATACACCCCGGCCGGGCAGTAGCGGGTTTCCGGCGCATCGAAGCGGGCCAGGTTGATGCGGATCGGCGCCTCGGGATCCCCCAGCCGCAGGTGGCAGGGCTGCTCCTCTTCGTGGTTGGTATTCGACAGGAACACCGACGACAGCCGATCGAAGCTCAGCCGGCCGTCCGGCTTGGGATAGTCGATGCGTGGGCACTCGGCGGCGGGCTTCAGCGTGCCATGGTCGGCGCGGTTGTGCAGGGTCCACGGGGCCTTGCCGCGCAGCAGCTTCTGGTCCAGCCCGAACAGCAGCGAACCCAGCCAGCGGCCCTTCTTCATGTAAGGCTTGAAATTGCGGGTGGCGTGGAGCTCGGTATGCAGCCACGAGGCCCGAAAAGCTTCAGGATAGGCCTCCAGCACATCCTGCCGCCGCCCTTCGGCAAGGGCGGCAAAGGCCGCCTCGGCCGCCAGCATGCCGGACTTGATGGCGCCATGGCTGCCCTTGATGCGGGCCGCGTTGAGGAAGCCCGCATCGTCGCCGATCAGCGCGCCGCCCGGGAAAACCAGCCTCGGCAGGCTCTGCAGCCCGCCCGCGGCGATCGCCCGAGCCCCGTAGGCCAGGCGCTTGCCGCCCTCCAGGTAGCAGCGGATCGCCGGGTGGGTCTTGAAGCGCTGGAACTCCTCGAAGGGCGACAGATGGGGATTGGCATAGTCCAGACCCACCACGTGGCCTACCGCCACCAGCCCGCCCTCCAGATGGTAGGCAAAGCCACCACCGTAGGTGTCCGCCTGCAGCGGCCAGCCAGTGGTGTGCACTACCAACCCCGCCTGATGGACGTCCTCAGGCACCTCCCAGAGTTCCTTGATGCCGATGCCGTAGGTCTGCGGATCGCTGTTGTCCCGCAGCCCATGGCGCGCCTCAAGCTGCTTGCCCAGGTGGCCACGGCAACCTTCGGCGAACAGGGTGTACGCAGCCAGCAAGGCCATGCCTGGCTGATACGCAGGGCCAGGCTGACCGTCGCGGGTCAGGCCCATGTCGCCGGTGGCCACGCCGATCACCGCACCGGCCGCGTCATGCAGCACCTCGGCGCCGGCGAAGCCCGGGTAGATCTCCACCCCCAGGGCCTCGGCCTGCTCGCCCAGCCAGCGCACCAGGCCGCCCAGTCGCACGATGTAGTTGCCCTCATTGGTCAGGCAATCCGGCAGCAGGGCATGCGGAACCTGACGGGCCCCCGTGGCGTTGAGAAAGAGCACCTTGTCCTCGGCCACCGGCGTGTCCAGCGGCGCCCCCAGGGCCTTCCAGTCCGGCAGCAGCTCATCGAGGGCGCGCGGGTCCATCACCGCCCCGGACAGGATGTGGGCGCCGACCTCGGCCCCCTTCTCGATGACGCACACCGACACCTCGCGTCCGGCGGCCACGGCCTGCTGCTTGAGCCGGATCGCCGCGGCGAGCCCGGCAGGCCCCGCCCCGACGATCAGTACATCGAACTCCATCGACTCACGTTCGCTGCTCATACACACTTCCTGTTCACTCTTCACTCAATACGCGCTCAGAAGCGCTTGGGGCGGACCATCGCATCCATGCCGCCGTCCACGAACATCACCGTGCCATGCACGAAGCTGGCCGCAGGAGACTGCAGGAAGGCCACCACCTGGGCGATCTCGTCCGGCTGGCCGGCACGCCCCAGGGGCGCCACGAAGTTCTTCACCGCCTGGCCATAGCGCGGATCGTCCAGGGAGGCCTTGTGCAGCGGCGTCTCGACGGCGCCGGGCGCCACCACGTTGATGCGGATACCGCGCGGGCCCCACTCCACCGCCTTGCGGCGTGCATAGGCCGCAATCGCGAACTTGGACGCGGCATAGGCCGCCGCCGGCTGGGCCATCGCATCCGCCTCGGCGGCCGCACGTAGCTCTTCGCCGGCCAGCAGGGTGTCCACCAGCGGGATCTGCTCGACCCCCGGCTGTGCCCCTGCCACCGAGCCCACCAGCAGCACGGCCGGCTGCTCGCCCTGCTGCAGGCTGTCGGCCAGCCCATCCACCAGGGCGCTCATGCCGAAGTAGTTCACGGCCACGATCAGCCCGCTGGAGGGCGCCGTCACCCCCACCCCGGCGCAGCACACCAAGCCATCCAGCACGCCTCCGCAGGCCTCAATGGCAGCGCTCACCGCGGCCTGCCGCCCGCTGGCGGAGGACAGGTCGGCGACGATGTCGGCCTCGGCCCGGTCGATGCCGATGACGCGGTGGCCGGCGGCCAGCAACTGGCGGCGAACAGCGGCGCCAATCCCGGAGGCGGAGCCGGTGACGACGGTGGTGGGCATGGGAAGTCTCCTTGGAATGCGGAAAGGGAAAGAAAGAAGCGGCGCCGGAACGACACAGACAAGAAGCCGTGCCTCGGCACGGGATGACCCAGTATGCGCAATCGTGCGCCGTAGCGGCATCGTCCGGCCGGACTAGGGGGCCTCCGGGGCCCCGACCTTACAATTCCAGCGTCGCGAATAGCGTGTTCGCTCACCTCCGGGAGTCTCTCCAGATGATCTGCCTTCGTCCCCTGCTCCTGGCCGCCGGCGTACTGGCCGGCGCCGGCCTGCTGCCCCACGGCATGGCCGCCGAGCCCGCCCCTTCACGTCCGGCCGCCGCCGCGGCCAATCCGGACATCGCCCGCGCCGAGGCCCTGCTCGACAAGGCCGAAGCCTTCTACCGGGCACAGGGCCAGCGCGCCCACGCCGCCTTCAGCCGCAGTGGAGAGTTCCAGGACGGGGACCTGTACGTTTATGTGCTGGACCTGTCCGGCAACTTCCTGGCCAGCGGCGGCAGCTCCGCCACGCTGATCGGCCGCAATGTGCGCGGCATGGCCGATGCCCGCGGCAAACCCTTCTTCCGGGAGATCCTCGATGGGGCCAGGACGCGCCACAACGGGCTGGTGGAGTACCACTGGCTCAACCCCCGCTCGGGGCTCACCGAGCGCAAGACCGCCAGCTACCGGGTGGTGGACGACAGCATCCTGGTGGTGGGCTACTACAGCTCCCGCGGCACGCCCGAACAGGCCCGCTCCCTGCTCTGGGCGGCGGTGCATGAGTTCAAGCAGCACGGCGAGCGCGCCTTCGAGCGCTTCAACGACCTCAACGGCCGCTTCGTGCAGGAGGACCTGTACGTCTTCGTGCTCGACATGGACAGCCAGGTCATCCGCGCCCACGGCGGCATGCCGCGCATGATCGGCCGGCCGGTGGGCGAGCTCGCCGACGCCAACGGCAAACCCTTCATCCGCGAGATGATCCAGGCCGCCCAGACCCGTGACGAGGGCCGCCTGGACTACGCCTGGCGCAATCCGCTGACCCAGAAGATGGAGCGCAAGCAGACCTGGTTCGTCCGCGTCGGCAAGCAGATCATCGCGGTGGGCGCCTACGCCGGCCCGCTCAACTGAGGGCCGGCCGCCCCCGGTGGCCCGGCGCAGCCAGGGGCAGCATCGGGCAAGTCAGCGGTGGCTGAGCGCCGCCACGCTGTTGAGCATGATGCGCACCAGCTCGGTCTGGCGGCGCACCCCGGTCTTGGAGAAGATCGAGCGCAGGTGGGCGCGGGCCGTATTGCGCCGGATGTTGAGGGCTTCCGCCGCCTCTTCCAGCGACAGGCCGTTGGTCAGCTCCATGGCCAGGGCGGTCTCGGCCGGCGTCAGATTGAACAGCTGCTTGGCCACCGCCGTGCTGGCCAGGGACTTGCCGGCCGCATCACGCAGATAGATCACCACCGAGGGCTTGCCCTTGCCCTCCGCCCATTCGCCTGAGGGCACCTGCTCGATCACCACGCCCAGGCTCACCTGCCCCGAGGGCCGGGCGATCGACATGGCCTCGGAGGGGATCACCCGGTCACCCGGCTGATGGGCGAAGGCATTGCGGATGAGCTGCTGCAGGGTGCGGTTGTCGCTCGGATAGGTGGCCTCCAGGCGCCCCCCCACCAGCTTCAGGCCGTCGCCGCTGTCCAGGATCTCCTGGGCGATGAGGTTCTGATCCAGCACCTTGCCCGTCTCGTCGAGGACGATGGTCGCCACCGACAGGCGGCCGATGGCCTTGGAGTAGAGCATCCCCAGGGATTCGCTGCGGTCCAGCAGGTTGTGCATGTGCAGGGCCCGCCGCAAGTGGGGCAGCAGCGCCTCGCAGAGCTGGCGCTCCTCCTGCGAGAACCCTGCCACGTGCTCGGGGCGGGTCAGGCGGAAGCGCAGCTTGCCGGACTCGGGAGTCGAGATGTCGGCCCCCATCACATGGAAGACCTGATAGGGCTGGCACCAGTGGATGTAGTACGGCGACTTGCGCCACTCGGCCTCGCTCATCAGGTCATCCACCGTGAACACCTTGTCGGCGGGCTGGTTCACGAAGGGCGTCGTGGTGTGCTGATAGGTGTGATAGACCACCTTGCCGCCGATCCCGCCGGGCAACTCGCCCACCGAGATCATCAGGCCGGTGTCGGAGAGGTCCGGCACCTTGAGGATCAGGGTCACGTAGTTGGCCTTGAACAGCTCCCGGAAGTGCTCCAGCGCAGCCCCCCAGCGCCGGCTGTCCAGGGCCGCCTCGTAGAGGGCGCTGACGATACGGTCGTATACGTCCATTTCGAGATTGATGCTGGCCAAACTGCGTCCCCTTCCGACTTTATAGTTATGAATTCCCTACCGGCCCGCGCCCTCCGGAGAGGGCACGGACATCGGTTACAACGCGCCGGTCAAGGCCGGTACCGCCTCGAACAGGTCGGCCACCAGCCCGTAATCCGCCACCTGGAAGATCGGCGCATCCGGGTCCTTGTTGATCGCCACGATCACCCCGGAGTCCTTCATGCCGGCCAGGTGCTGGATGGCCCCGGAGATGCCCACCGCCACATACAGCCCGGGTGCGACGATCTTGCCGGTCTGGCCGACCTGGTAATCGTTGGGCACGTAGCCCGCATCCACCGCCGCGCGGGAGGCCCCCAGGGCGGCGCCCAGGCGGTCGGCCAGCGGCGTGAGCAGTTGCTGGTAATTATCGCCATTGCCCAGCCCGCGGCCGCCCGACACCACGATCTTGGCGGCGCCCAGCTCGGGCCGCTCGGAGCGGCTGATCTCGCGCTTGAGCACCGTGCTCAGGCCCAGGTCCGGCCCCGGCTGCGCCACCTCGACCGGCACCGGCGCGCCATCGGCGGCACTGTCGAAGGCCGTGGTGCGCACTGTCAGCACCTGCACCGCCTCGTCCGACTCCACGCCGACCAGGATGTTACCCGCGTAGATGGGGCGCTGGTAACGCCCCCGCCCGCTGATCTTGACCACGTCGGAGACCTGCGCCACATCGAGCAGCGCGGCAACCCGCGGGCTCAGGTTCTTGCCCCAGGCCGAACTGCCCACCAGCACGTTTCCGTATGACTTTAGTTGTACCAGAGAAACCACCAGAGCGGCCAGATTCTCGGCCAGCAGGTCGCGGTAGAACGGCGCTTCCACGTGGATCACGCGGCTCACCCCAGCCACCTTGGCCGCCTCCTCGACGACGGTACTGCAGCCTTCCCCGGCAACCAGCAGCTCGACTTCGCCGCCCAGCAGCGCAGCGGCCGTCACCGCATGGCGGGTGGCGCCAGCCAGCCGGATGTTGTCGTGCTCGGCGATCACTAGTGTCTTCATGTGCATCTTCCTCAAATCACTTTCGCTTCGTTCTTCAGCTTGCCCACCAGCTCGGCCACATCCGCCACCTTCACGCCGCCCTTGCGCGGGGCCGGCTCCTCGTGGCGGCCGTGGCGCAGACGCGGCGCGATGTCCACCCCGAGGCTGGCGGCCGGCAGGGCCTCCAGGGGCTTCTTCTTGGCCTTCATGATGTTGGGCAGGGTGGCGTAGCGCGGCTCGTTGAGGCGCAGGTCGGCGGTGACCACCGCCGGCAGCTTGAGGGCCAGGGTCTCCAGCCCGCCGTCCACCTCGCGAGTCACCTGGATGGCCGTGCCGTCCACCGCCAGCTTGGAGGCGAAGGTGGCCTGGCCCACGCCCATCAGGGCGGCCAGCATCTGGCCCGTCTGGTTGGCGTCGTCGTCGATGGCCTGCTTGCCGCAGATCACCAGCCCGGGCTGCTCGCGGTCGGCCACGGCCTTGAGCAGGCGGGCCACGGCCAGGGGCTGCAGCTCGGCATCCGTCTCGACCAGGATCGCCCGGTCGGCGCCCATCGCCAGGGCGGTGCGCAGGGTCTCCTGGCTGGCCGCGCTACCGCAGCTCACCACGATCACCTCGGAGGCATGCTGGCTCTCGCGCAGGCGCACGGCCTCTTCCACGGCGATCTCGTCGAAGGGGTTGATCGCCATCTTCACGCCATTCAGGTCCACGCCGCTGTTGTCGCTGCGCACCCGCACCTTGACGTTGTAATCCACTACCCGTTTCACCGGGACCAGTACTTTCACGCTTGCTCTCCTGTTGTTCTCTTCGGGGCCGGATCAGCCCGGAAACTTGATTCGTAGTTGTGGCGTGGCCGGCGTGGCCTGGCAGGCCAGGGTCCACCGGCGCGCCAGATCGCGGGCATCGAGTGCCTCGTTGTGATGCAGCACCACCTCGCCCTCCTCCACCTGGCACATGCACGATGCGCACATGCCCACCCGGCACGACTGGGGCGGGTTGAGGCCGTGGCGCTCGGCGGCGGCCAGCAGGGTTTCACCGCCCCCGCAGGCAAAGTGGTGTTCGCTGCCGTCGAGCAGCAGGCTCACCTGGGCGCTGTCCACCGCCGGCGGGGTGGCCGCCTCGATGGGCTGGGCGTCCTCCTCGTCGGGCAGCGAGATGAAGCGCTCCACGTGGATGCGCGACGCCTCCAGCCCGGCCTCGGCCAGCCCGGTGGCCATCGCGTCCATGAACGGCCCGGGGCCGCAGATGAAGGCCTGGGCCGCCTCGAAGCCGCGGCCGAAGCCCGCCAGCTGGGCCACGCTGGGGGTGCCCTGCACCGAGTCGAGCCAGTGGATCACCTGCAGCCGGGCCGGATGGGCCGCGGCCAGGGCCTTGAGGGCGTCGCGGAAGATCACCGAACCCTCGTCGCGGTTGGCATAGAGCAGCCGGACGCGCCCCGTGCCCCCGCCCTGCGCCAGCACCGCACGCAAGATGGAGAACACCGGGGTGATGCCGCTGCCACCCGCCGCCAGCAGAAAGTCGCCATCCAGCGTGGCCGGTGTGAACACGCCGGCCGGCGCCATCACTTCCAGGCTGTCGCCGGGCCGCAGGTGGTCACACAGCCAGTTGGAGCCGCGCCCACCGGCCACCCGCTTGACCGTCACCCGCAGGGCCGCGTCCAGCCCGGGGGTGCTGGACATGGAGTAGCAGCGCGGCAGGTGACGTCCGCCCACGGCCAGGCGCAGGGTGAGGAACTGGCCCGGCCGGTAGCGGAAGCTGTCGGCCAGCCCGTCGGGCACGGCCAGGGTGATCGACCGGGCATCGGCGGTCTCGTCGGTCACGGCCTGGACCGTGAGGCGGTGGTAGCGGGCAGAAGTCATGGGCTGCGCGGCCGGAGCCGGTCCGTCAAGGCAGGTCAGACGAAGGGGTCCGGGTTGGAGAGGCCAAGCATCACGGCGCCGTGGATGCGCGCGTAGGTGTCGGTGTTGTTGGCGATGTGGCCGCGGGCCTGGTGGATGTCGCGGAAGATCCGCTCGATCGGGTTGCTCTTGTAGGTGCCCGACGCGGCACAGGCGCGCATCAGCTCGCTGAGGGCGGCGGCGCACTGCTTGGGCACCTGGGCGGCCTGGGCGCGCTGCATCAGGCGCTCCTCCACCGGCATGCGGTCGTCGCTGCGGGCGCATTCGACGATGCGGGCGTAGTTGCGGAACAGCACCAGCTTGAGCTGATCGCTGGTCATCATGGCTTCGCTCACCGCCTGCTGGGCATTCACGTCCTCGGCCGTCTTGGCGCCATGCTTGCCCACGTGGGCCGCGGCACGGCTGCGGAACTCGGCGATCGCGCCATCCAGGGCCCCCAGGCAGGCCGACGACACGGCGCGCTGGAACACCTGGGTGAAGGGGATGCGGTACAGCCAGCCCGGGTTGCCCTCGCGGCCGGGACAGCCGGCGTCACTGTGGTCGTTGGTGCGCTGGGTGCGGTGCTCGGGCACGAAGGCGCCGTCCACCACGATGTCGTGGCTGCCGGTGGCGCGCAGGCCCAGCACGTCCCAGTTGTGCTCCACGCGGAAATCCGCCTTGGGCAGCAGGAAGGTGGTGTGCTCGAAGCCTTCGCTGCCGTCGCGCTTGGGCAGCAGGCCGCCCAGGAAGATCCACTCACAGTGCTCGACACCGCTGGAGAAACCCCAGCGGCCCGAGAAGCGGTAGCCGCCCTCCACCTTTTCGGCCTTGCCGGTGGGCATGTAGGTGGAGGCGATCAGGGTGCCGCTGTTGTTGCCCCACACGTCCTGCTGGGCCTGGTCGGGGAACAGGGGGAGCTGCCAGTTATGCACGCCGATCACGCCGTAGATCCAGGCGGTGGACATGCAGCCCTCGGCGAGGGCCATCTGCACCCGGTAGAACACCCGCGGGTCCAGCTCGTAGCCGCCCCAGCGCTTGGGCTGCAGCACGCGGAACAGGCC
>CALBTT010000146.1 GCA_937967645.1 uncultured Zoogloea sp. | reverse complement strand
GGGTGGCGAGCCTGACCCCCGGCACTTGCAGGGAACGGCTGTGGCTGCTGCCTTCCGGCCCTGACCAGGTTCACCGCGCTGCAATGCGGGGAGACCCGCCACGGCCGGCACTATAGCAGCTTGAGCCCGGCTGCGCCTATCCCTTTTGTGCGGCGCCACCAAGAGGCAGCCGGATTTCCATGCGCAGCCCCCCTTCGGGCCGGTTCACCGCGCGCAGCGTGCCCCCATGCAGATCCACCGCCCGCCGGGCGATCGCCAGCCCCAGGCCGAAGCCGTCGGCCCCCTGCCCGGCCCCGCACCGGTAGAAAGGCTCGAAGATGGCCTCCAGGTCGGCGGGCGGCACACCCGGACCGGCATCATCGACGCGCAGCACGAAGCAGCCCGCCTCCAGCCCCGCCACCACCTGCACGCAGGTCCCCTCTGCCGTGTACTTCACGGCATTGCGCATCACGTTCTCGAAGGCCCGCTGGATCAACTCGACCCGCAGGGTGGCCTCGGCCTCGCCATCACCGTGAAAAGACAGGTCTCGCCCCAGGCTGTGGGCCTCGAAGCGTGCGTCCTCGGCGATCGACGCGGCCAGATCGAACAGCTCGATCCGCGCCTTTGGCGCATCACGCACCCCGGCCTCCAGGCGGGCCATGGTCAACAGCTGCCCGACCAGATCGTCCAGCCGCCCGGCCTCCCGCTCGATACGCTCGATCGAGGCCACCAGTCGCGCCGGGTCCTGGCGCAGCAGGCCGATAGCGGCCTGCAGGCGGGCCAGGGGAGAGCGCAGCTCGTGGGACACATCGTGGAGCAGGCGGCGCTGGGACACGATGAGGCTCTGCAGCTGGCCCGCCATGCGGTCGAAATCTTCTCCCAGATCAGCGATCTCGTCCCGGCGGGCGCCGATCAGCGGACGCACCCGGGTTTCCAGGTTGCCCGCCGCCACCGAACCGAACGCCCAGCGCAGACTGCGGATCGGTTTGGACAGGTACCAGGCCAGCAATGCGCTGAACAGCACGCTGGCCAGCAGCCCGCCCCCAATCGGGATCCACGGATCGGGCGGGGTCGGGCCATGCCGCCCCGGGGGCGGAGGCGGACGACCGCCTTCCGACGGGGGGCGCCGCTCCCAGGCACCCTCGCCCCCCCGGGTGGGGACAAACAGGGTCCAGCGTCGCCCATCCGGCCCGCTCACCTGACGGACCGGCTGACGATGTCCGCCCTCATCGCGCCAGGCCCGGGCCTCGGCCAGAGCCGCCGGAGCCACCTCCCAACCGAGCAGGTCATGCCCCGCGTCATCCACCACCAGCACGCGCGGCGCGCGCTCCCCCGACCACTCCGCGAGCAGTCGGCGCAGCGCCTCGTCACCCCCGTGGGCCAGCACCGAGGCCGCCGCCGCCACCGCCATGTCGGCCCTGGGGCCACCCGCCACCCCCTGCAGCCGCCCGGTATCCGAACGCTCCCGCTCGAGGGCCTCACGGTGCAGCCAGACCGCCGTTCCGACGGCCGCCCCTGCCACCAGCAATGCCAGCCAGAAGGCGAAGAAGAACTTCCAGAAAAGACGCCCGGGCCTCATTCGCACACCAGCTGGTAGCCCAGCCCGCGCACCGTCTCGATCCAGGAACGGCCATCCGGACGCAAACCGAGCTTGTGGCGGATGCTGGACAGGTGCACGTCGATGCTGCGGTCAAAGCGGGCCAGTGGCCGGCCCAGCCCCTGCTCGGACAGCTCCGCCTTGCTGACCACCCGCCCCGCAGAACGGGCCAGGATCTCCAGCAGATTGAACTCCGTGCTCGTCAGCTCCAGGGGGGCCCCCTTCCACTGAGCCCGCCGCATCGACGGCCAGATGGACAGCTGCCCCACCAGCAGCGGACTGCCCGGGCTGGCGGCCTGAGCATCCGGCACCCCGCCTTCCGGCACGCGCCGGAGGATCGCCCGGATCCGGGCCACCAGCTCGCGGGGCGTGCACGGTTTGGGCACGTAATCATCCGCGCCCAGTTCGAGCCCGACGATCCGGTCCACATCGTCGCCCCGCGCCGTCAGCATCAGCACCGGAACGCTGCTGCGCGCGCGGATCCGCCCCAAGGCCTCGATCCCGCCCACTTTCGGCATCATCACGTCCAGCACCACAAGGGCGTATTCGCCCGACAAGGCGGCGGCCACACCAGCCTCACCGTCATGCACCGCATCCGCCTCGAAGCCCTCCTGGGCCACGTATTCCCTCAGCATGGACGACAGCTCCACGTCGTCATCCACCAGCAAGACCTTGCTCATCCCGGGTCACCCCAAATCCATCCGATGGCCGATCTTACGGCCTTGAGGCTGCCCCACGGGAGCCCCCAGTGCCCCCCTTTACCCAGCTTTACGCAACACCTGCTTAACGGGAATTTACCTCCGGGTAACGTCGCTTAACCCGGCCCCGCCGGATCATCCTCCCATCAGGACGGGCAAGCCCGCCCACCTGACCGACCGATCCGATCTTCCGGCACTGGAGACAGACATGAAACCACTCGGCCCCACCCTTCTGGCAGGCATCATCGCAACAGGCGTCGCCCTGTCGGCCCCGTCCTTTGCCGCCCCCCGCCATGGCGGCGACCGGCCCCCGGCCTGCGAGGCAGGACGCTTCCCCGGCCACCACCACTTCGATCACGAGATGGGCGGCCCACCCATGCTGCGGGACCCGTCCCTCAGCGAGGAGCAACGCGAGGCCATCTTCAAGATCCATCACGCCCACGCGCCGGCCCAATGGAAGGCCGCCCGGACCCTCGCCCGGCTGCGGGCGGAGCGCGAGGCCCTGCTGCATGCCGACAGCTACGACGCAGCCAAAGGTGATGAACTGATCGCCCGGGAAACCGAGGCCTACGCCGCCATGATCCGCGAGCGCACCGCAACCCAACGTGAAGTCGCCGCCGTGCTGACGCCCGAACAGCGCGCCCGCCTTCGCGATCGCGCTGCAGAAGGGCCGCAGCCCGGCCCGGGCCCCGGACGCCGCCCGCGCTGAGCAAGGGCCCGACCGGGCCCGCAAAAGCAGAACGGCCCGATCAAATGAATGATCGGGCCGTTCTGTTTGAATCTGGTTGCGGGGGCAGGATTTGAACCTGCGACCTTCGGGTTATGAGCCCGACGAGCTGCCAGACTGCTCCACCCCGCGTCTGGAGGGGGCGAATAATAAGCCCCCTGAACAAAAACACCAAGCTTTTTTTGCAGTGAAGCAAAAACAGGCCTGATCCGGGCCGCGACCCCAGGCGCGCCAGGGCTCAGCGCACCCGCCAGCCTCGGGCCTGCAAGGCCTCGCGGCATCGCGCACAGCCTTCCCACGGCAGGCAGTCGCAGGCCAACTCGATGAAGGCAGCCCCGGTCTTGACCATCGAGGCCTGGGACAGCTTGCGTGCCGGCGCGCCGCCGCCAGGCGCGGCCCCCGCCTCGGCGCCACCGGACATCCAGCGTGCGAACGGGCCCAGGTCCGCCACATTCTGCACATACCAGGTACGCCGCCCCGGATCCCAGCGGGCCCCCAGCGCTTTGGCCTCGTCCTTTTCCGCAAACGGAACCTGCAGATTTGTCCTCATCACCACTCCATCGTGTCGCAGGCCTGCAAAGAACAAGGGCCGACCCTCGCGGATCGGCCCAAGTGCCTGATTATTCTGGTGCCCCCTGACGGAATCGAACCGCCAACTGATGATTACAAGTCAACTGTTATACCACTTAACTAAGGGGGCCTTGACGGGGCCGGTGACGTCCTCCAGCAAGGCGCGGACATGGACGAAAAAGGCCGGGCTGCACTATGCTTCGAGGAGGCTCAGGCCCTGTCGAGCCGCTGATTATAAACAAACCGCCCCATTCACGCAGCCGCCACACTCACGCATGCCCACCGCCCCCCAGGTCGACGTCGCTTCCCCTGCACCTGAAGCCCCGTCCAGCAAGACGCTCCGCCTGATGTTCATCGAGGACTCGGAGAACGACGTCCTGCTCCTGCTGCATCATTTCCGCAAGGCCGGCTACGACGCGAGCTACCTTCAGGTCACCTCCGAGGAGGAGATGCGTACCGCCCTGCGCGACCAGCGCTGGGACCTGATCCTGTGCGACCACAACCTGCCCGGCTTCAGCGCCCGGGGCGCCCTGCGGCTGACCCAGAAGCTGGCCCTCGACGTCCCCTTCATCATCGTCTCCGGCGTCATGCAGGAGGACGAAGCCATCGCCGCCATGCGTGCCGGCGCCCACGACTACCTGAGCAAGAACAAGCTCGACCGGCTCATCCCCGCCGTCGAGCGTGAGTTGCGCGAGGTCGCCAACCGCCACGAGAAACGGCTGGCCGAGCTCACCCTGCGGCGCAGCGAGGCGCGCCTGCGGGCGCTTACCGACAACATCCCCGGAGTGGTCTTCCAGATGGGCTACTCCCCCAACGGCACCCTCGGCTTCCAGTACCTCAGCGAGGCCGCCGCGATGCTCTTCGGCGCCCCGGCCGAGGAGCTCATCGGCAGCTCCGGCGGCTGGATGACCTGGCTCCTCGATGAAGACCTGCCACGCTTCGTCAAGGCCGCGGCCGACTCGGCCAGCAGCCTCGCCACCCTCAACTGGGAGGGACGCATCCAGCTGCCCTCCGGCGAACAGAAATGGATCAACCTGCGCAGCTCGCCCCGGCTCTCCGACAATGGCGAGGTGGTGTGGGAAGGCGTGATGTGGAACATCACCCACAGCAAGCACGTCGAGGCCGACCTGCGGGAATCCCGCAGCCAGCTCGCGGCCCTGTCCAACCACCTGCAGCGCATCAAGGAAGACGAGCGGGAGCGCATCGCACGGGACGTCCATGACGTCCTGGGCGGCACCCTCGTCGCCATGAAGTTCGAGATGTCCCTGCTCGAATCCAAGCTCGACACCCAGCCGGCCCAGGCCCGCGAACGGGCGCGCAATGTCGGCCGCATGGTGGATGACGCCATCGCCACCGTCGGTCGCGTCACCCGCGAGCTGCGCCCCGGCATCCTCAAGGATTTCGGCCTGGCCGCCGCCATCGAATCCCAGGGCGAAGACTTTGCCCAGCGCACCGGCATCACTTGTAACATTCTCTGTACCGACCACGACCTGGACCCGGACTACGATACCGCCCTGGCCTTCTTCCGCATTTTCCAGGAGGCCCTGACCAACGTCAGCAAGCACGCCCGGGGCACCCAGGTGGATGTCCGCCTCATGCAAGAGGGGGACGAGGCGGTACTCGAGATCACCGACGACGGTTGCGGCATCGGCGCCGCCGACCTCCTGAAACCCCGCTCCTTCGGCCTGCGCGGAATCCGCGAGCGCATGAGCAGCCTGGGTGGCACCCTCGAGCTCAGCCCCGTCGAGCCCCACGGCACGCGCCTCGTCCTGCGCGCACCGCTGCGGCCTGGCCACCCCGAGGACACCCAGAACACCACCCGGAGCACCCCAGCATGAGCAAGCCCATCCGAGTCCTGATCGCCGACGACCACGCCATCGTCCGCCAGGGCCTGCGCCAGATCCTCTCCGACACACCCGACCTCACCGTCACC
The DNA here is from genome assembly GCA_937967645.1 of uncultured Zoogloea sp. Taxonomy (GTDB): domain Bacteria; phylum Pseudomonadota; class Gammaproteobacteria; order Burkholderiales; family Rhodocyclaceae; genus Zoogloea. Next base: position 3,064 of record CALBTT010000146.1, on the reverse strand, counting down.
GGCGAAGCCGAGAACGGCGTCCAGGCGGTGCAGATGGTGCGCAGTGGTGAGTGGGACGTGATCCTGATGGACGTCTCCATGCCCGACCGCAACGGCATCGACGCGCTCAAGCTCATCAAGAAGGAATTCCCCCGCCTGCCCATCCTCATCCTCAGCATGTACCCGGAGGAGCAGTACGCCATCCGCGCCCTCAAGGCCGGTGCGGCGGGCTATCTCACCAAGCAGAGCGCCCCCGACCTGCTGGTCACCGCCATCCGCCAGGTCGCCAGCGGCAAGAAATACGTCAGCCCCTCGCTGGCCGAGGAGCTGGCCAACGCCATCGGCGAAGACAGCGACCGGCCGGCGCACGAAAAGCTCTCCGACCGGGAATACCAGACCCTGTGCATGATCGCCTCCGGCAAGACCCCCACCGAGATCGCCGAAGCCCTCAACCTCAGCGTCAAGACCGTCAGCGTGTATCGCGCCCGCCTGCTCGAGAAGATGAACCTGCGCAACAACGCCGAACTCACCCACTACGGCCTCAAGCACGGCCTGGCAGAGTAGCTCCCCCAGCACGACCCGCACCCCGGGGGGATTCCGTGGGTATACTCAAGGCCATCAAGGACAAGCCGTTATTCGATAAGATTAGCGACCCAGCTCCATGCCACCCACCCGGAGTGGTAACCCCGCAGGCCGCAGGATGAACCAACGCGCCCCTTTCCCTCGCCGAGCGAAAATGATCGACACCAGCCAGCCGTCTGACGTTGCCCGAGAAACCCTGCGCCAGCTCGCACTGCGTCGCATCGCCCCGACCCCGGACAACTACCGCTCGCTGTATCACGAAATCGCCGGATCCATCGCCGAGGATGTCTTTCCGGAGCGCGCCCTCAAGCTCATCGCGGCCGCCCTGCCCCGCAACAACCATGAATCCCTGCGCCTGGTGCGCGAGTTCGAGGCCTCGGTGGCCCAGTCCGACTGGTCGGCCATGCGTAATGTCCTCATCGAGGGCTTCACCCGCAGCGAGCAGCTCGACCTCAACTGGGGGACGCTGCTGCGCGACCTCATCGCCGAATGGGATCGCCGCCAGGCCGGCCTGACCCAGGCCCGCAAACGCGAAATGCTCGACCGGGTGCTCAACGCCTCCGGCAACAACCCGGAAAAGCTCCACGAACGCCTGCAAGGCCTGCTGCGCGCCTGGTCCCGCAACGGCGAAGAAGAACTCCCCGGCAATGCTGCCCCAGCCGCCGCAGCGCACACCCCGGCACCGGCCAGCGCCAGCGCGCCGGTCATGGAGCTGGCACCGGCCGCCGCCCCGGCCAGCAGCACCGACCAGGCTTTCGCCGACATGCTGGCCACCCTGCTGGCCAGCCTGGCCAGCCAGGTCCGCCCGGCCGACCCCGACCTGGCCAGCGAAGCCGAAGCCCTCTCCAGTGCCATCCGTGGCGCCTCCGCGCCCCAGTCCCTGCGCGAACGCCTCGACCGCCTGCGCGCCAGCCTGGACTGGACCGCCGAAGACCAGCACGCCCTGCGCGACGCCCTGCAGCGCATCCTCCACCTGATCCTCGACAACATCAGCCAGCTGGTGGTGGATGATCGCTGGCTGCAAGGCCAGCTCGCCCTGATGGGTGAGCTGTTCGAGCACCCCCTGGACATCCGCGTCCTCGGCGAACTCGAAACCCGCCTGCGTGACGTCATCAGCCGGCAAGGTGCCCTCAAGCACGAGCTCAGCGAAGCCCAGGCGCGCCTCAAGGAGATGCTGGCCCGTTTCGTGGACCGCCTCAGCGACTTCTCCGAATCGACCGGCGACTACCACGACAAGATCGAAAAATGCGCCGAGCGCATTGCCGACGCCGCCGACATCAGCGAACTCACCGACGTGATCGCCGAAGTCATGCGCGAGACCCGGACGGTACAGGAATCCACCCGGCGCTCCCGCGAGGAGCTCGACGAACTGCGCACCCGGGTCAACCATGCCAACGGCGAGATCACCCGCCTGCAGATCGAGCTCGAACAGACCAGCGAGCTGATCCGCCACGACCCGCTCACCGGCGTGCTCAACCGCAAGGGCCTCGACGAAGCCCTGGCCCGCGAGACCGCCCTGGCCCAGCGCCGCGGCTCGGCCCTGTGCATCGGCCTGCTCGACGTGGACAACTTCAAGCTGATCAACGACCAGCACGGCCACCAGACCGGCGACGAAGCCCTCCAGCACCTCTCCGAGGTCGTCCGCGAGAACGTCCGCCCGCAGGACTCCGTTGCCCGCTACGGGGGTGAAGAGTTCGTCATCCTGCTGCCCGACACCCAGCTCGACAGCGCGGTGAGCACCCTGGTCCGCCTGCAGCGCGCCCTCACCAAGCGCTTCTTCCTGGCCCGCCAGCAGAAGCTGCTGATCACCTTCAGCGCCGGGGTGGTCCAGATGCACGCCGACGAATCCCCCGAATCCGCCATCGACCGGGCCGACAAGGCCATGTACATCGCCAAGCGCTCCGGCAAGAACCGGGTCATCGCCGCCCCCTAAGCCCCCCGGGCGCACCCTTAAGACCACCGGGCACCCGCCCGGAGTCCGCAGCCTCAAGCACAAGCCGGCACCCGCCGGCTTTATGCTAAATTCGTATCGACATGACATTCACATCGATACGCATCCTGCTGCCCCTCACCCTGCTCGCCGGTGGCGCCTCCGTACAGGCCACCACACAGAGCGCACCGCTCGGGCGGCTGTTCTTCAGCCCTGCCGAACGCACGCGCCTGGAGCAGCCTCCAGTCCGTACCATCAGCACCACGCCGCCGCCCCGGCTGGACGGCATCATCACCCGCAGCGAAGGGCCGCCGACGCTCTTCCTCGACGGCAAGGCCACGCCGGCCGACGCCTCACGGGTACGCATGCGCGACAGCAGCGCCCTCGTCACCACCCCGGACGGGCGGACGCACCGCCTGCGGGTCGGCATCCCGCCCACCAGCCCGCCCTGATGCCACAGGCGCCCACCCCCGCCCGCGCCCAGCGCGGCCTGATCCTGCCCGCCCTGCTCATCCTGCTCGGCCTCGGAGATCGGAAGAGCGTCGTGTAGGGAAAGAGTGTAGATCTCGGTGG
>CALBTT010000145.1 GCA_937967645.1 uncultured Zoogloea sp. | reverse complement strand
CGGGTGGTCAGGCCCTTCCAGTACATGGAGAGGATCAGCACCGGGAAGTTGGCGGAAGCCGCGATACCGAAGGCCAGGGCCACCATGAACGCCACGTTCATCTTCTCGAAGGCGATGCCCAGCACGATGGCGACGATGCCCAGACCCACGGAGGAGAGCTTGGAGACACGCAGCTCCTCGGTCTCGGTGGCCTTGCCCTTGCGGATCACGCGGGCATAGATGTCATGGGAAATCGACGCCGCGCCAGCCAGGGCCAGACCGGACACCACTGCCAGGATGGTGGCGAAGGCCACCGCCGACAGGAAACCCAGCAGCAGGTTGCCACCCACCGCCTTGGCCAGGTGCATGGCCACCATGTTGCCGCCACCGATGATCTTGCCGGCAATGTTGCCGCCTTCGAAGAACTCGGGGTTCTGGCCGACGATGATGATCGCGGCGAGGCCCATCAGCAGGATCACGTTGAAGAAGTAAGCCACGAAGCCCGACGCGTAGAGCACCGACTTGCGCGCTTCCTTGGCGTTGGTCACGGTGAAGAAGCGCATCAGGATGTGCGGCAGGCCGGCCGTGCCGAACATCAGGCCGAGGCCGAGGGACAGCGCGGTCACCGGATCCGGCAGCAGCGAGCCCGGGAACAGGATCTTCTCGCCGAGGCTATGCACCGAGACCGCCTTGCTCATCAGGGTCTCGAAGCTGAAGCCGAACTGCGACATGGCCAGGATCATCACCAGGGTACCGCCGGCCAGCAGCATGCAGGCCTTGATGATCTGCACCCAGGTGGTGGCGACCATGCCACCGAAGGTCACGTACACCATCATCAGCGCGCCGACGACGAACAGGGCAACGGTGTAGTCAAGGCCGAACAGCAGCTTGATCAGCTGGCCGGCACCGACCATCTGCGCCACCAGGTAGAAACACACCACGGTCAGCGAGGACACCGCCGCCATCGTGCGCACCTTGTTCTGGTTGAGGCGGTAGGAGGTGATGTCGGCGAAGGTGAACTTGCCCAGGTTGCGCAGGCGCTCGGCCATCAGGAACAGGATGATGGGCCAGCCGGCGAAGAAGGCGATCATGTAGATGTAGCCATCGACGCCCTTGGTGTAGACCAGCGCGGTGAGACCGAGCAGGGTGGCCGCCGACATGTAGTCGCCGGCGATCGCCAGGCCGTTCTGGAAGCCGGTGATGCCACCGCCGGCGGTGTAGAAGTCGGACGCCGACTTGGTGCGGCCGGCCGCCCAGTAGGTGATGCCGAGGGTCATCGAGACGAACAGCACGAACATCCCGATGGCGTGCAGGTTGAGGGGCTGCTTCTCGGTGGCGGAGATCGCGTCACCAGCAAAGGCCAGCGCCGGGGCAAGCAGGCCCAGCAGGGCAAGATTCAGACGGGCAAGCATCACTTCACCTCCTTGGCGGCGTCACGGACGATCTCGTTGGTGATTTCATCGAACTCGCCATTGGCGCGCTTGACGTAAACAGCCGTCAGGACCCAGAAGAAGATGAACATGAACAGCTCGGCAGCAATCCCCACGGTCACGTAGGAGCCTTCGGAGAGGCGCTCGCCGATCAGCTTGGGATTGAAGGCCACGACCATGAAGAAGCCGTAGAAAATTGTCAGGACAATAACGGACAGCAAGGTCGCGAAGCCCTGGCGTTTGGACACCAGTTCTGCAAAACGCGGATTTTTGCGGATACGTGCGTAAACCGCACTCTGCGATGAAGTGCTCGACATGATTTCCCTCCCTAGAGAAAGTCAGTGGATTTGGCGCGATCTGCCTGTTGGTGTTGTTGAAAGGCGATCGGTACAGCTTGTTATATTTGTGGATGCTTCTGATGCTGCATGCAGCCAGGCGGGCGGCGTCGCGCCATTACGAACGCCCACCCCGATGATATAACATATACAAGACTCCATACCATCACGTACGGACGTCTTTTTTGCAACGCAACAACCCCTTGCACGCCCCCGATAACCCCCCAGGACCCCACGCCATGCCCGGAGAGATCCTTTTCAGCCAGGACGCTGGCCTCGCCACGCTGACCCTGCACAACCCCGACAAGCTCAACGCCGTGGATGCCGGCATGTGGCGCAGCCTGAAGGCCCGGATGGATGCGATCAACGCCGATCCGGAGATCCGTTGCGTGGTGTTGCGCGGAGCCGGCGACAAGGCCTTCGCGGCCGGGGGGGACATCGAGGAGTTCATCACCGTGCGGGCCACCGTCGACGACGCCCTGCACTACCATGAGGAACTCGTCGCCGCCGCCCTGGACGCCATCCGGGCCTGCCCGGTCCCCACGGTGGCCCAGATCCAGGGCGCCTGCGTGGGCGGCGGCCTGGAGATCGCCGGCTGCTGCGACCTGCGCATAGCCGGCGAATCGAGCCGCTTTGGCGCCCCCATCAACAAGCTGGGTTTCTCCATGTACCCGGGGGAGATGGCCGGCCTGCTGGAGCTGGTCGGCCCGGCCGTACTGCTCGAGATCCTGCTGGA
>CALBTT010000144.1 GCA_937967645.1 uncultured Zoogloea sp. | reverse complement strand
ACGGCGCCCCCCGAGATCTACACTCTTTCCCTACACGACGCTCTTCCGATCTCGCGCCCAGCACGGCCCCTGACGCCACACTCGCCGCCGCGCCGACGCCGGCCGGCGGTGAAGGGAAGGGCGAAGGGAGCGCACCGCCGGATGCCAGCACCGTGCCGCAGACTCCGGCCGATGTCGCCGACGGCGCAGCGCAGCGCGGGCAGGAAGGCGCGCCGGACCAGAAACCGCCCGGCCCCGGCCCGGCTGACCTGTGGGCGGCCTCCGGCAAGATCCAGTACAACGTGATCCGCGGCGAACAGAACTTCATCATCGGCCGCACCACCCACGCGTGGTCCCACGACCAGGAGAAGTACTCGATGGAGACCGTCATCGAGACCTCCGGCCTGATCGGCCTGCTCAAGCCCTTCCGCATGGTCCAGCGCAGCGAAGGGCGGATCGGCCCACACGGCCTGCAGCCCGAGAAGTTCACCGTCGAGCGGGATGGCAAGCTCAAGGAGCGCGCCGATTTCGACTGGTCCACCGCGCGGGTCGTGCTGGTGGCGGGCGAGCGCCGTCGGGAGTTCTCGCTGGCCGAGGGCGACCAGGACGTGCTGTCGCTGATGCACCACCTGTCCCTGCAGCCGGAGGGGCCGCTGCGTGCCGAATTGCTGGTGGTGACCGGCAAGAGCGCGGTGCGCTCGGTCATCGAAAACCTCGGCATCGAGGAGATCGAGGTGCCCGCCGGCCGCGTTTCCGCCTACCATCTCGGCAGTTCGGGGCATCGCGGTGAGCTCAAGATCGACATCTGGCTCGCCCGCGACTACGCCAACCTGCCGGTCCGCCTCAAGATCACCGACAAGAGCGGCGATGTGCTCGACCAGGTGGCCACCGGCGTGGACCTCGGCCAGCGCGCCGCGCCCAGATAAAATTCATCGCTTCATGCCGGCGCCCCAGGCGGCCGGCGGTTTTTTCAGTATCGGAATTCCATGACCATCACACCCGCCCAGATCCAGTCCGCCAGCCAGGCCCTCCGCTCGGTGCTGCGCTTCGATTACCCCGCCGACTCGGTGCTCTCCCGCTACTTCCGGGACATGCACGAGATCGGCGCGCGGGACCGGGCCTTTGTGGCCGAAGCCGTGTATGGCGTGGTGCGTCGCAAGCGCACCCTCGAGCGCCTGTGCGGCCCCGAGGCCTCCACCCGCCAGCTGATCCTGGCCTGGCTGGCGCGCGTCGAAGGCACCACCCTGCGCCAGCTCGGCGAAGGCCTGCATGGCCGTGACATCGACTACTTCACCGAGATCAAGGGGCGCGACGCCGGCGAGATGAGCCTGGCCGAATCCGCCGACCTGCCCGACTGGCTGGCCGAGCGGCTGCTCGCCGCAATGTCCCCCGAGGACGTGATCGCCCTGGCCCAGAGCCTCAACCGACCGGCCCCGCTGGACCTGCGAGTGAACACCCTCAAGCTCGAGCGCGATGCCCTGGTGGCACGCCTGCAGGCCGACGGCATCGCCTGTGCCCCGGGGCGCTTCTCGCCCAGCGCGGTGCGTCTCGAAGGCAAGCCGGCCCTGCAGAAGCACCCCCTGTTCCTGGATGGCAGCTTCGAGGTGCAGGACGAAGGCAGCCAGCTCCTCGGCTACCTGCTGCAGCCCAAGCGCGGCGAGATGGTGGCCGACTTCTGCGCCGGCGCCGGTGGCAAGACCCTGCTGCTCGGCGCGCTGATGCGCAACACCGGCCGCCTGTACGCCTTCGACGTATCGGACAAGCGCCTCGCCAAGCTCAAGCCGCGGATGGCCCGCTCCGGCCTGTCCAACGTGCATCCGGTGGTGATCGCCAGCGAGAACGATCCGCGGGTCAAGCGCCTCGCCGGCAAGCTCGACCGGGTGCTGGTGGATGCCCCCTGCAGCGGCCTCGGTACCCTGCGCCGCAACCCCGACCTGAAGTGGCGCCAGAGCCCCGAGGCCCTGGCCGAGCTCACCGTCAAGCAGGCTGCCATCCTGGCCAGCGCCGCGCGCCTGGTGAAGCCGGGCGGCCGCCTGGTGTACGCCACCTGCAGCCTGCTGCCGGAGGAGAACGAAGCCATCGTGGCCGCCTTCCTGGCCGGCAACGACAGCTTTACCCCGCTCAATGCCCAGGATGTGCTGGCCAAGCAGGGCATCAACATCGAATGCGGCGAACAGCTCCACCTGAGCCCTCGCAGCCACGACACCGACGGTTTCTTCGCCGCCGTCCTCGAGCGCAAGGCCTGATGACCGGCTGGCGCGGGACCGGCCGGCGCAGGCTGCTGGCCGGCCTGGCGCTGAGCATTGCCGTACCGGCCGCGGCGCTGACCCCGGAGCCTTCGCACCAGGTCGCCGCCCGCGGCACCATCGAGGTGGTCTTCTCGCCGTGGTCCGACGGCGAGGCCGCCTTGCTCAAGGCCATCGACGACGCGCGGGAACTCATCCTCGTGCAAGCCTATCTGTTCACCAGCAAACCCCTGGCCCGTGGGCTGGTTGCGGCGCGTCGCCGCGGCGTGCGGGTGGAAGTCATCGTCGATGCGGACAGCAATCGCCAGGCTACGTCCGGCGTGGTGCCCGACCTGCTCGCCGCAGGAATCCCGGTGTATGCCGACGGCGAGCACAACATCGCCCACGACAAGGTCATGATCTTCGACCCGGCCTCGTCCCGCGCAGCGGTGGCCACCGGGTCCTACAACTTCACCCGCTCGGCGCGGGTGCGCAATGCGGAGAATCTGCTGATCCTGCGCGGCAACCCGCCGCTGGCGCGGGCTTATCACGCCAACTGGCGGCGCCACCGGGCCGAGGCCCGGCGCATCGCCAGTGTTGCGGATCTCCCTGGACGGAAGAGGAAATAGGATGGAAGAGAACCAGATCGCACACCTGCTGATTGATTTGTGGGACGACATGCAGAAGCCTGCCATCCTCTGGCAGGTTGGCGTGCTCGCCCTTTGCCTGCTGCTCGCCGGGCTGATCTCGCGGCAGGTCCGGAACGCCCTGCGTCGCCGCCGCGAGGCCAATCCCGAGCTGCAGCGAGGCGTTGGCGAGGAGGGGCTGCGCCGGGTCGTCTTTCCGCTGTCGGCCCTGGCCCTCGTGGTGGTAGCCCGCGCAGTCCTGCACCAGTGGCATCACGTCAACCTGTTCAAGCTGGCCGTGCCGCTGCTGATGGCCATGGCCGCCATCCGTCTCACCGTGCATGCGCTCAAGCGCGCCTTCCCCAAGGCGGGTTGGCTGGCCTCCTTCGAGCGCTTCTTCGCCTTTGGCGCCTGGGCGGTGGTGGCCCTGCACATCGTCGGGGTGCTCCCCGCCGTGATCGACGGGCTGGAGCAGGTCAGCTTTCCGGTTGGCAAGGCCCAGCTCAATCTGTGGATGCTGCTGCAGGGCATCCTGACCGTGATGCTCACCGTGCTGGTGGCCCTGTGGATCTCCGGTGTGCTGGAAGCCCGCCTGATGAACACCGAGGGGCTGGACGCCAACCTCAAGCTGGTCTTCGCACGTCTGTCCAAGGCGCTGCTGATCGTCCTGGCGGTCACCATCGGCCTGCCCCTGGTGGGCATCGACCTGACAGCCCTGTCGGTGTTTGGCGGAGCGCTGGGGGTCGGCCTGGGTTTCGGCATGCAGAAGATCGCGGCCAACTACGTGTCCGGCTTCATCTTGCTGCTGGACCGATCGATCCGCATGGGCAACCTGATCTCTGTCGGTAACGAACGCGGCATCGTCAGCCAGATCACCACCCGCTACACCGTGCTCAAGGGCATGAGCGGAATCGAGTCCATCGTGCCCAATGAAACCCTGGTGGGTTCGGTGGTCCAGAACGAGACCTTCACCGACCCCAAGGTGCGCGTTGCGCTGCCGGTGCAGGTGAGCTACGCCGCCGATCTCGAGAAGGCCATGAGCATCCTCGTCGAGGCGGCCCGCAAGCAGCCCCGCGTGATGGATGACCCGGGTCCCGGCGCCTTCGTCGAGGCTTTTGCCGACAGCGGCATCAACCTCCAGCTCGGCTTCTGGATCCGCGATCCGACCGAGGGCACCCTCGGCATCCGCTCGGCGATCAATCTGGAGATCTGGCGGCGCTTCAAGGAAGAGGGGATCGAGATCCCCTTTCCACAGCGTGAAGTGCGCATCCTCAACCCTGCTCCGACGGGGCCGTTAGAAGGAACATCGGGCCCTGTCGCCCTGTCGCAACAGTAAACCGGAAGAAAGTCGCAGGAGCGGCGCTTTCGTCCGGCTTTCCTTGGTTTGGGTCAAGGCCTCGACTAGAATCCGCTCATTATTTCTCAAGGACTGAAGGCCTGATGTTCTCCGGTTTCATTGATCTGCCCTGGTGGGGCTACGTCGTCGTGACCCTGGCGATGACCCACGTCACGATTGCCGCTGTCACCATCTTCCTGCATCGTCATCAGGCCCATCGGTCCCTCGACCTGCATGCCCTGCCTGCGCTGTTCTTCCGCACCTGGCTGTGGCTCTCCACCGGCATGGTGACCAAGGAGTGGGCGGCCATCCACCGCAAGCACCACGCCAAGTGCGAGACCCCCGACGATCCCCACAGCCCGCAGATCCACGGCATCAACAAGGTGTTGTGGACCGGCGTCTTCCTCTACGTCAAGGAAGCCCGCAACCGCGAGACCATCCAGCGTTACGGCCACGGCACCCCGGATGACTGGTTCGAGCGCCGGATCTTCTCCGCCTTCCCGAAGGCGGGCATCGTCATCATGCTGGCGGCCGACCTGGCCCTGTTCGGCATCTGGCCGGGCGTGCTGATCTGGGGCGTGCAGATGGTCTGGATTCCCTTCTGGGCAGCCGGCGTCATCAACGGCCTGGGCCACTTCTGGGGCTACCGCAACTACAACTGCGCCGACGCCTCCACCAACCTGGTGCCCTGGGGCATCCTGATCGGCGGTGAAGAGCTCCACAACAACCACCACTCCTTCGCCACCTCGGCCAAGCTGTCGGCCCGCTGGTACGAGTTCGACATCGGCTGGATGTACATCCGCCTGCTCGAGATGGCCGGCCTCGCCAAGGTCAAGAAGACCATCCCGACCCCCAAGTTCGGCATTGCCAAGGCCCGCGCCGACTTCGACACGCTGCAGGCCATCATCACCTGCCGCTACGACGTGATGACCCGCTACGTGCAGTCCCTCAAGGCCATTGCCAAGGACGAGTTCGAGTCCCTCAAGGCCCAGTCCGGCGGCAAGCTCAAGGTCCGCGAACTGCGTCGCTGGCTGGTCGCCGACGAAAGCCAGCTGTGCGCCGAGGAAAAGTCCCGCCTGGCCAGTCTGCTCAAGGACAACACCCGCCTGCAGACCGTGGTGGCGATGCGCGATGAACTCACCGCCCTGTGGGCCCGCTCCACCGCCAGCCACGACCAGCTGCTGCAACAGCTGCAGGACTGGATCGCCCGCGCCGAGCAGAGCGGCATCCGTCAGCTTGAGGAGTTCTCCCTGCGCCTGCGCCGCTACGCGGTCTGAACCGCCGCGCTGCGTCCCGATGTGCCCCGAACCCGCCGGCAACGGCGGGTTCGTCGTTTCCGACCTGCCTCCAGGGCCGCCCCATGAGCAAGCTGATCCTCTTCAACAAGCCCTACGGGGTGCTGTGCCAGTTCACCGGCGAGGCCGGCCGTGACACCCTGGCCAACTACATCTCCGTACCGGGGGTGTACGCCGCCGGCCGCCTCGATACCGACAGCGAAGGCCTGCTGGTGCTCACCGACGACGGCGCCCTGCAGGCCCGCATCGCCGATCCCCGCCACAAGCTGGCCAAGACCTACCTGGTGCAGGTGGAAGGCATCCCCGATGAGGCTGCCCTGGCCCGCCTGCGCGCCGGCGTGGATCTGGGCGACTTCACCACCCGTCCCTGCCAGGCCCGCCTCACCGATGAACCCACCTGGCTGTGGCCGCGCAACCCGCCGATCCGGGAACGCAAGGCGATTCCTACCAGCTGGCTGGAGATCGTGCTGAAGGAGGGCAAGAACCGTCAGGTACGGCGGATGACGGCGAAGGTTGGCTTCCCGACGCTGCGTTTGCTGCGGGCACGTATCGGAGAATGGACGCTTGAGGGCCTGGCGCCTGGGGAATGGCGGGAGGTGGGGGTGCCTGTTTTGCCGCAGCGGGCTCCGGAGCGTGCTGCCAGCGCACCGCGCAAGAGGCCGGTGCGGCGCTGAGCGGGTAGGGGGGCGGGGGCCGCCGCTTGTTTGTGCCTTTGCTGGGCGGCGTTCCTTTTTCCCACCTTGAATTGGCCGGGAATTCGCCCCGGCGGGCGACCCCTTTCTTTGCGTCCCATGTAGGGGCGGCTTCAGCCGCCCGCGGACTCCGATCAAGCACCTGCGGGCGGCTGAAGCCGCCCCTACAGGCTGCTCGAATCGGGCGGCCGGCGTGGAACAACGGAAAGCCGACCAGCAGTCCCAAACCCGCCTCAAACACAAAGATTCCGACAGGCCCATCACGCGCCGGCTTTACTCAGTTACGCCACCGCTTAACTGACATCCGCCATCGGTTAACTGACATCCTGCGTCGGTTAACTGACATCCGCCACTCGTTAACTCACATCCTGAACCCGTTAACTGACATCTTGTGTTCGTTAACTCAATTCCGCGTCCCGTTAACTGAGTTATCGGGCTCAGGATGTGACATCCAGCCCCGCGTAATTGACATCCGGAGCATCGGATTTGACATCTCGTGCTCCGTAATCGAGATACGGCGCACCGGAACTCAATTCCGAAGGTGCAGGAGCGGCTTAAGCCGCCCGTGAGTCGTCATGCGTGGCGGGCTGGCTGAAGCCAGCCCCTACGGGGGGTGCAAGTCCCGCCCGATGCCGCAGGGAAGCCGCAAGGTATTTCGTGCTAAGTTCGCGGCGTCGATCCTTCATCCGAGTCTGCATCATGTGCCTGTCCCGCCCGCTGCTGTCCGTCCTTGCTGCTGTTTCCCTGCTTGCCCCGATCTCACGCGCCGACGCGCAGGCGGCCATGCCGGTCACTGAGTTGGGGGCGGGCATGTACCGGATCGAGGCCGAGGTGGCGGCGACGCAGGAGCACCGCATGGTGGGCTTGATGCAGCGTCGCAGCATGCCGCCCAACCACGGCATGCTCTTCGTGTTCACCGAAGAGCAGCGCCATTGCATGTGGATGAAGAACACCCTGCTGCCCCTGTCGGTGGCTTTCATGGACGCGGAGGGGCGGATCCTCAACATCGAGGACATGCAGCCCCAGACCGAGACCAACCACTGCGCCGCCAAGCCGGCCCGCTTCGCCCTGGAGATGAACCTGGGCTGGTTCAAGCAGAAGGGCTTCGGGCCGGGCACGCGTATCGTCGGCGCAGACAAGCTGGCCGGCGTCGCGCGCTGAGTCCTGCCGCGGCTGTTCCAGGCGTGCCGTTCAGCCGTGCTCCCGCGCGTGGTTGCGGGAGTGCTTGGGGATCTCGATCAGCAGATCGGTGTCGCCGAGCTTGACGCAGCAGGCCAGGCGGGAGTCGGCCTGCAGGGCCCAGGCGGAGTCCAGCTGGTCCTCTTCCAGATCACTGCTCGGCGCCACGCTGGCGCCGCCCTGGCGGATGTAGACGTGGCAGGTGGCGCAGGCCGCCACCTTCTCGCAGGCGTGTTCCAGGGGCACCCCGGCGGCCAGCAGGGCGTCGCACAAGGACTCGCCGGGCCGGGATTCGATATGGGCCCCGGTGGGACACAGCTGGGGGTGGGGCAGCACGCGGACGGTGGGCATCAGAGGGTCTCCAGGCTGCGGCCGGCCAGGGCACGCTTGATGCTCGCATCCATGCGGCGGGCGGCAAAGTCGGCACTGGCGGCGTTGAGGGCGTCGGTGGCGGCGCGAATCTTGCGCGTATCGCCTTCATCGGTTTCCAGCAGTTCGGCCAGGGCGAAGATGGCCTTCTGCAGCGTGTCCCGCTCCGGCGGCGAGAGCAGGGCCGCGCCATCAGTGGATAGGGCCGCCTCGGTGGCGTCGATCAGGCGGCGGGCTTCCACCTGCGCTTCGCGCAGCATGCGTGTGGCGGCGTCGATCTCACCGGTGCCGTAGGCATCGAGCAGCATGCGCGCCACTTCACCGTCGCCGAGGCCGTAGGAGGGCTTCACCTCCACGTGGGCCTCGACACCGCTGGTCTGCTCCCGGGCAGTGACCGACAGCAGGCCGTCCGCATCGATCTGGAAGGTCACCCGGATGCGCGCGGCGCCGGCCACCATGGGCGGAATGCCGCGCAGGGTGAAGCGGGCCAGGGAGCGGCATTCGGAGACGATCTCCCGCTCGCCCTGCACCACATGCACGCTCATGGCGGTCTGGCCATCCTTGTAGGTCGTGAAGTCCTGGGCGCGGGCGGTGGGGATGGTGCTGTTGCGCGGCACGATCTTCTCGACCAGGCCGCCCATCGTCTCCAGCCCGAGGGACAGCGGACACACATCGAGGAGCAGCCAGTCGGCCTCGCTGCCGGATGTGCGGTTGCCGGCGAGCACATCGGCCTGCATGGCGGCTCCCAGGGCAACCACCTGGTCGGGGTCGAGGTTGTTGAGCGGAGCCGTGCCGAACAGGGCGGCCACTGCCGACTGCACATGGGGCATGCGGGTCGAGCCGCCGACCATCACCACGCCCTTGACGTCCTCCACGCCGAGGCCGGCGTCACGCAGGGCCTTGCGCACCGGGCGCAGGCTGCGCGACACCAGCTCGGCGGTGAGCTCGATGAACTGGGTGCGGGTCACCGCCAGGCGTATCACCTGGCCGTCGCCGAGAGTGACGGTGGCGAGGGTCTGTTCGACCGCCGAAAGCTGCTCCTTGGTGCTGCGGGCCAGGGCCAGCAGGCGTCGCTCATCCTCGATGGGCAGTTCGGCGGGCAGACCGGCCTGGGTCTTCAGCCAGGCGGCCAGGCGTTGGTCGAAATCATCGCCGCCGAGGGCCGGATCGCCGTTGGTGGCGAGCACTTCAAACACGCCGCGGGTGAGCTTGAGGATGGAGATGTCGAAGGTGCCGCCGCCCAGGTCATACACCGCGTAGGTGCCTTCGGCGGCGTTGTCGAGGCCATAGGCGATCGCCGCGGCGGTGGGTTCGTTGAGCAGGCGCAATACGTTGAGGCCGGCCAGGCGGGCCGCATCCTTGGTGGCCTGGCGCTGGGCGTCGTCGAAATAGGCCGGCACGGTGATCACCGCGCCGGTCAGCTCGCCGCCGAGGCTGGCTTCGGCCCGCTCGCGCAGGGCCCGCAGGATGTCGGCCGAGACCTCCACCGGGGTCTTGCGGCCGGCGCAGGTCTCGATGCCGACCATGCCGGGGCCATCGCTCAGCTGGTAGTGGCTGCGCATGGCCTCGTCGGCGTCGGCCAGGGCACGGCCCATCAGGCGCTTGACCGAGGCAATGGTGTTGAGCGGATCGTCGGCCTGGCCGGCGCGTGCCTCGCGGCCGACGATCAGCTCAGTCCCGGTATAGCGGACCACCGAGGGCAGCAGGGTGTGCCCCTCCACGTCGGGCAGGGCCTTGGCAAGGCCGCTGGCCACCGTGGCGACGAGGGAGTTGGTGGTGCCGAGGTCGATCCCGACAGCCAGGCGATGCTGGTGAGGGGCGGCGGCCAGCCCCGGTTCGGCGATTTGCAGCAGCGCCATGATGGTCTCTCCCTTCCAGGCGGTTTCAGACGGCGAAGCTCTCGCCGCAGCCGCATTCGGCCTTGGCGTTGGGGTTGTTGAACTTGAAGCCCTCGTTGAGGCCCTCGCGTACGAAATCCAGCTCGGTGCCATCCAGATAGGGCAGGCTGCGCGGGTCCACCAGCAGCCTGACCCCGGCGCTCTCGAAGACCAGGTCCTCGGGCAGGCTCTCGTCGGCGAACTCCAGCGCATAGGCCATGCCGGAGCAGCCGCTGGTCTTGACGGCGAGGCGCAGGCCGAAGCCCTTGCCGCGCTTGTCGAGGGTTTTCTGGATGTGGCGCGCGGCCTTCTCAGTGACGGTGATCGCCATGTCGGTGGCCTCCCGGGTCACATGGAGAAAGAGCTGCCGCAGCCACAGGTGCTGGTGGCGTTGGGGTTGCGGATGACAAAGCGGGAGCCCTCGAGGCCGTCTTCATAGTCGATCTCGGCGCCCATCAGGTACTGGGTGCTCATGGAGTCGATCAGCAGGGTGACGCCCGACTGCACGATGCTCAGGTCGTCTTCGTTGGCCACCTCGTCGAAGGAGAAGCCGTACTGGAAGCCGGAGCAGCCGCCGCCGCTCACATAGACGCGCAGCTTGAGGGCGGTGTTGCCTTCCTCGGCGATCAGCTCGGCCACCTTGCCGGCAGCAGCCGGGGTAAAGATGACGGAGGCGGGCATTTCGGTAACGGTGGTGTTCATGGCGTGGGCTCCTCAGGGGGCGACGGGGGCGCAGATGGCGGTTTCGGTTTCGGTGGTGCTGCCGTGTTTGGCGCGATAGTCGGCCACGGCCGCCTTGATGGCGTCCTCGGCGAGGATCGAGCAGTGGATCTTGACCGGCGGCAGGGCCAGCTCTTCGGCGATCTCGGTGTTCTTGATGTCGAGGGCCTCGCTGAGCGTCTTGCCCTTGACCCATTCGGTGACCAGGGAGCTCGAGGCAATGGCCGAACCGCAGCCATAGGTCTTGAACCTGGCGTCCTCGATGACGCCGTCGGCGGATACCTTGATCTGCAGGCGCATCACGTCGCCGCAGGCCGGGGCGCCGACCATGCCGGTGCCCACGTCCTCGTCTTCCTTGCCGAAGCTGCCGACGTTGCGGGGGTTTTCGTAGTGCTCGATGACTTTTTCGCTGTAGGCCATGGTGTTTCTCCAGGGGTTCGGTCGTGGGGGGCGTTCAGTGGGACGCCCACTGGATGCTGTCCAGGTCGATGCCATCGCGGACCATCTCCCACAGGGGAGAGAGTTCGCGGAGCTTGGCGACCGCTTCGGTGACCAGGGCGATGGTGGTGTCCACCTCGGCCTGGGTGGTGAAGCGGCCGATCGAGAAGCGGATGGAGCTGTGGGCCAGCTCGTCGCTGCGGCCCAGGGCGCGCAGCACGTAGGAAGGCTCCAGGCTGGCCGAGGTGCAGGCCGACCCGGAGGACACCGCCAGCTGCTTGATGCCCATCAGCAGGGATTCGCCTTCCACGTAATTGAAGCTGACGTTCAGGTTGTGGGGCACGCGGGCGTCGAGGTGGCCGTTCAGATACACCTCGTCCATGGCGGAGAGGCCGGCCCACAGGCGATCGCGCAGCCAGCGGATGCGTTCGTTCTCGGTGCTCATGCTGGCGCGGGCCAGGGCGTAGGCTTCGCCCATGCCGACGATCTGATGGGTCGGCAGGGTGCCGGAGCGCAGCCCGCGCTCGTGGCCACCGCCGTGGATCAGGGCCTCCAGGCGGACCCGCGGCTTGCGCCGCACGTACAAGGCACCGATGCCCTTCGGGCCGTAGGTCTTGTGGGCCGACAGGGAGAGCAGGTCGATCGGCGTGGCGGCCAGGTCGATCTCCACCTTGCCGGCGGCCTGGGCCGCATCCACGTGGTAGAGGATGCCCTTGGCGCGGCACAGGGCGCCGATGGCGGCCACGTCCTGGATCACCCCGATCTCGTTGTTCACCAGCATGGTGGAGATGAGGATGGTGTCCGGGCGGATCGCCGCGGTGAGCTTGTCGAGGTCGATCAGGCCGTCGCTCTCGACCTCCAGGTAGGTGACTTCAAAACCTTCCCGCTCGAGTTCGCGGCAGGTGTCGAGCACGGACTTGTGCTCGGTTCGCGGTGTGATCAGGTGCTTGCCGCGGCCAGCATGGAAGCGTGCCGCGCCCTTGATGGCCAGGTTGTTGGACTCGGTCGCGCCGGAGGTCCAGACAATCTCTTTCGGGTCGGCGCCGACCAGCGACGCCACCTGTTCACGGGCGATCTCCACGGCCTCTTCGGCGGCCCAGCCATAGGCATGGGAGCGGCTGGCCGGGTTGCCGAAGAGCTCGGTGAGGTAGGGAATCATCTTCGCGGCCACCCGGGCGTCCACCGGGGTCGTCGCTGCATAGTCGAGATAGATCGGTTGGGTCGTCATGGGTCTTGTTCTCCGCGTGGGGGGCTTTCGCAGAGGACTCCAGCAACTTCGATGCCATGCCGATCATGGGGTTTAGGGCTTTGATTTATAAGGAATGTCGTTTTTGTCGCAAGGCGTCGTCGGGATACGGGGCCGGGCTTTGTCGCCTTTGTCGGATTCCACACAGAGGGCCGCCGGCAATGCACCAGGACGAGGCGCCAAGCACCCGGAATGACTGATGAAGGGCGCTCGCAGACCGGGGCTGGTCGGGGGCGCATGCGGGACGGGCGGGGATGCCTTTTGCTAAATCAATGGCTTGTCGGGAAGGCTCGATAAGAAATAACCATGGCGTTGGTAGGTATAAGCCTTGCTTGGTTTGACCCCATGTGGCCCGGTGCGACATTCAGGCAATCCGGGCCGCCCCTGAAAGACCTGAACCTGCTTGAAGGAGTCTCGCGATGAACGCGGTTCTGCATGTGCGGGCTCAGACCGAGCTCGCGACCATCTACGAGATCAGCAAGATCCTGACTTCCAGCCTTGACGTGGGCAAGACCTGCCACGAAGCCCTCAATGTGCTGGCCAACAACATGGGCTACCGGCGCTGCATGATCGTCACCGACAGCCCGGAAGACACCGGTCTGCATCTGCTGGCGGCGGCCGGACTGAGCCCCGAGGAGTACGACGCCGGTCACTACCGCCCGGGCGAGGGCATCATCGGCAAGGTGTTCTCCAGCGGCATGCCGGCCGTGGTGCAGGACCTGGCCGCCGAGCCCTTCTTCCTCAACCGGACCGGCGCGCTGGATTCGGTGGACGGCGAGCGCATCGCCCTGGTGGGCATGCCGATCCGCATGGCCAAGACGGTGGTGGGGGTCATCACCATCGACCGCGTCAGCGGCAGCCACTGCGGTGGCGGCTTCAACGAGGACGTGCGCCTGTTGACCATGGTGGCCAGCCTGGTGGGGCAGGCCCTGGCGCTGCAGCGAACGGTAGTGGAGGAGCGCAACCAGCTGATCAGCGAGACGCGACGCCTGCGCCAGGAGTTGAAGGGACGTTTCCGCCTGGACAACGTGATCGGCGTGTCGAAGCGCATGCAGGATGTCTTCGCCGAGGTGCACCAGGCCGGGCCGTCGCGTTCCACGGTGCTGCTGCGCGGTGAGAGCGGAACCGGCAAGGAGGTGATTGCCCGGGCCCTGCACAACCTGTCGCCGCGCAAGGATGCCCCCTTCGTCAAGGTGAATTGTGCGGCCCTCACGGAGAGCCTGCTGGAGTCCGAGCTCTTCGGCCACGAGAAGGGCAGCTTCACCGGCGCGGTGGGCGAGCGCAAGGGGCGCTTCGAGATGGCCGACAAGGGCACCCTGTTCCTCGACGAGATCGGCGACATCTCGCCGGCCTTCCAGGCCAAGCTGCTGCGCGTGCTGCAGGAGCGGGAGTTCGAGCGGGTGGGCGGCACCCGTTCCATCAAGGTGGATGTGCGTCTGGTGTTCGCCACCAACCGCAACCTGGAGAAGATGGTGGCGGCCGGTGAGTTCCGGGCCGACCTGTATTACCGGATCAATGTGGTCAGCCTCTTCCTGCCGCCCCTGCGCGAGCGCCGCGAGGACATCCCGCCGCTGATCGCCTTCTTCATGGACCGCTACAACCGGGAGAACGGCCGTGATCTCAAGGTGACCACGGAGGCCCTCAAGGTGCTGGTCAATTGTTACTGGCCGGGCAATGTGCGCGAGTTGGAGAACTGTATCGAGCGCACCGCCACGATGGCCCGTGGCGAGGCCATCACCGAAGTGCATTTCCCCTGCCAGACCAGCCGCTGCCTGACCCAGACCCTGCACAACGTGGACAAGGACGACGCGGTGGCGCCGATCAAGCCCGCGTCCGGGGCCTTCGAGGTGTCGGTCCCGGTGCCTGAGCTGCCCCACCGCAACAGCGCCGCCGCACCGGCCCGCCAGTTCGGCGATGACATGCCGGAAGGCGAGAAGGAGCGCCTGATCTGGGCCATGGAGCGCAGCGGCTGGGTGCAGGCCAAGGCCGCGCGCCTGCTCAACATCACACCACGCCAGATGGGCTACGCGCTGCAGAAGTTCGATATCGAAGTGCGGCGTTTCTAAGGGCCGCCTTTCCGGGGCACGCTGACGGCGCTGCTGAATATGCCAGATCCGGTGGGGGGCGGGGGTATACTTGCACACCCCGTAGTCATATCGCCCGAGTCCGCCCATCACGCCATGGCCGATGCCGAATCCTCACCCCGTCCGGATCACGCGCGGCTGCCCGCTGCCGAAGTGCTCTTCGATCAGCTTGCCGATGCGGTCTACCTGATCGATCCGGATACTTCCCGCATTGTGTGGGGCAACCGCAAGGCCTGGGAGAGCCTGGGCCTGAGCCGCGAGGAGGTGCTGGATCACAGCGTGCTGAGCCTGCAGAAGGACGTACACGGCCTGCCCCAGTGGTCGGAGATCGCCGCGGCGATCCGTGGCAGCGAGTGCTTCCGCTTCCTCGGGCGACATCGCCACCAGCAGGGGCATGAGGTGGAGGTGGAGGTCAATACCACCCACTTTCAGCTCGACGGGCGCAGCTATTTCCTGTCGGTCGCCCGTGACATCACCAACCGCGTGGCGCAGGAGGTGGATGCCAACCAGCGCGAGAAGCAGCTGTGGTTCGCCCTCAACGAGGCTACCGATGGGCTGTGGGACTGGGAGGTGCCCACCGGCACCCTGTTCTTCAGCCCGCAGCTCAAGCGCATGCTGGGCTACGGCCCGGACGAGATGGAGCCCGTGCTGGACACCTGGAGCAGCAATGTCCACCCGGAAGACCGGGCCCGGGTGATGGGGGTGCTGGAGGAGCATCTCAGCGGCAAGCGTGCGCGCTATGAGGCCGAGTACCGCATCCGCAACCGCAACGGTCACTACCTGTGGGTGCATGACCGGGGCCGGGTCTGTGAGCATGGGCCGGACGGCGCGCCGGTGCGGGTGGTGGGCATGGTCCAGGATGTCAGCGACCGCAAGCAGCTTGAGTTGCAGCTGCAGGCCCTGGCCTCCAGCGACATGCTCACCGGGCTGGCCAACCGGCGCCAGGGCACGCTCTTCCTCAAATCACAGGTGGAACTGTGTCAGCGTCTGGCGCTGCCCCTCGGGCTGGCCTTCATCGACATCGACAACTTCAAGGCCATCAACGATGTCTATGGCCACCTGTCCGGCGACCAGGTGCTGCGCCAGGTCGGCCTGGTGATCAAGGGCGCCGTACGCGGCTCCGACATGGTGTGCCGCTGGGGGGGTGAGGAGTTCATCGTGATCGCCACCAACACCACCGTGGAGCAGATCGCCCTGGTCGCGGAGAAGATCCGCGCGGCCGTCGTGAGCGAGCTCGGTGGCCACACGCCGCCGGTAACGGTGAGCATCGGCGTGGCCGCCGGGGCCAGCCCGGCCATCGACGTGATGGCCCTGATGGCAGCGGCCGATTCAGCCCTGTACCGTGCCAAGGCGGCGGGGCGCAACCGGGTGGAAGTGGCGCCCTCCTGAGAGGAGGCAGGCTCCCCCCGAGGAGCCGCAGGATTCCGTGAGATGCATTGCTCAATGCGCCAGGGTGTGGATATTTTCCTGTGCTTCCATGCAAGGAACTTATTTCCCTACTCAGAATGATGGTACTTTCCGGGGCTTCCGCTTACGGAAATTAACAGTTACGCGAAACGTCGCCATCAGGAATCCTGTATATGCAGGTTGCACCCTTACCTCTCTTCCTCTCAACGCTGAAAACCTGGACCCTGGGCTGGGGCGCGTTGCTGGTGGCCATATTCATGCTCACGCCGGGGATCTTGTCCCTGGGACAGGGCTGGGTGGTCCTGCATTCGGTGCTGGAGATCCTGGCCGTGACCGTGTCGGCGATGGTCTTCATGGTCGGGCGCAATGCCCTGGTGCTGAATGGTTCCATGGCCGGTGCCCACGTGGGCGGCCTGTTCCTGCTGGTGGCCTTGCTCGACATGGCCCACCTGCTGTCCTTTCCGGGGATGCCGGACTGGCTGACACGCAATCAGGATGCCAAGTCGATCGCCTTCTGGCTGGCGGGCCGCCTGGTGATGGCGGTGGGGCTGGTCATCAGCGTCTCGCTGGATTGGTCCAGGCAGGGGAGCGCGCGCCTGCAGCGCGACATGTTGCTGGCGGTGCTGGCCTCGGCCATCGTACTGATCCCCGGGGTGGCCTGGCTGGCTGACGCCTACCCGGCGCTGCTCTGGAACGATGGCCTGACGCCGCTGAAGATCGGGCTGGAGTATCTGGTCATCGCCATCCTCGTCCTGGCCCTGGCGCTCGAGGCCTGGCGGGGTGCGGCGCCGGCGCCGTATGCCCATGAGGGAATGGTCGCGGCCCTGCTGACCCTGATTGCCGGCGAATGGTGCTTCGTCGTCTATGCGCGCTCGAACGACCTGTTCATCCTGATGGGGCACATCTACAAGGTGGTGGGCTGTTTCCTGCTCTACCGCACCTTGATCGGCGGCATGATCCGCGAGCCCCACCGCCGTCTGATCGAGGCCGAGCAAGTGGCGGCGCGCAAGGGCGAAGAGATGGAGGCGATGTTCATGTCGTCTCCCGACGGGGTGATCCTGGTGGGAGCCAACGGTGAGATCCTGCGGGTCAATCCGCATTTCACTGGGCTGACGGGATATGAGGAAGAGCATGTCCGCGGCCTGTCCATCGACGCGCTGTTGCCCGAGCGATACCGCGGCACCCACCGGGGCAAGGTGATGGGTTACATGGCGGCCCCTCAGTCCCGCAGCATGGCCGGTGGCCAGGAGTTGTACGCCCGCCGCCGCGACGGCAGCGAGTTTCCGGTGGATATCGCTCTCAGCCCGGTGGTGCTCGACGGCCAGCGTTGCGTGATCGCCACTCTGCGCGATGCCAGCGAGCGGGTGCGGATGACCCGCCAGCTGCGGGAGAGCGAGCTGCGGGTGCGCAGCTTCCTCGACAACTCGGCCGACTGGGTGTGGGAGATGGATCCGGCTGGTGTGCTGACCTACTCCAGCCAGCGCGTCCAGGACCTGCTGGGCTACCGGCCCGACGAGGTGCTGGGGCGCAGTCTGTTCTCTTTCATGATCGAGGCGGATGCCGCCGAGCTCAGCGCCAAGGTGCGTGACATCGCGGCCCGCCGCGAGCCGCTGCTGCACCTGGACCACACCAACCGCAGCCGCAGCGGGGCGCTGCGCATGGTGGAGACCAATGCGGCCCCTTACTTTGAGCAGGATGGACGTTTCATGGGCTACCGGGGGATCACCCGGGACGTGAGCCACCAGCGGGCCCTGCAGAAGGCCCTGGAAAAGAGCGAGCGGGTCTTCCGCCACGCCTTTGACGATTTCCCGACCGGTATGGCCTTTGTGGACTGCAACGGGACGGTGCTGCGGGTGAACACCTTCCTCGGCAGCTTGCTTGGCTATGCGCCGGGCGAGCTTGAACAGGTCGCCTTGAGCCGTCTCTTTCCGGTGGAGCAGCGCCTGAATGTGGCGCGGGACATCCTGGCCCTCTGCGAAGGGCAGCTTCCCCTCTATTCGGCCGAACTCAAGCTGCTGCGCAAGGACGGGCAGCCCTGCTGGGCCCGCCTGGCGGCAGCGCTGGTGGACACGGCAGACGGGACAGTGGGGCCTTTGCTGCTGATGGTCAGCGACATCTCCGTGGAGAAGGAGGCGACCAGCCACAACGCCCGCCTGCTGGCGATCATCGAGCGGATGGGCGACGCCGTGGCGGTGGCCGACCGGGACGGCCGCAACCTCTACCTCAACCCCTATGGCCGCACCATGCTCGGCATCGGCCTCAACGAGGACATCTCGGGAGAGTCCCTGGAGGACCACCATTCCCCCGCGGTGGCCCGCTTCATCCGCAACCGGGCCTTGCCCCAGGCAGAGAAGCATGGCGTCTGGGAAGGCGAGACGGTGTGGCGCAGCCGCAGCGGGGAGGAGATCGCCACCTGGCAGGTGATCATGACCCACAAGGACGCCAGTGGCGCCTTCGAGTACTGGACCACCGTGGCGCGGGACATCCGCGAGCGCAAGATGATGGAGGACCGCCTGTCCTTCCAGGCCACCCACGACGCGCTGACCGGCATGCCCAACCGCCTGCTGATGCGCGACCGCCTGCAGCAGGCGATCGCCAACGCCCGGCGTGAGCGCAAGCTGATGGCGGTGGTGTTCCTCGATCTGGACAACTTCAAGCGCATCAACGACACCCTCGGCCATGCCCACGGCGATCAGGTGCTGCTTGAGGTGGCCAGCCGGCTGCGCGACGTGCTGCGTCACAGCGACACCCTGGCGCGTCAGGGCGGCGACGAGTTCATCGCCCTGCTGCCGGGCCTCAGCTCGGCGAACGATGTGGTCGGCATCGTCGAGAAGATGGTGCAGGTCCTCGGGCGTGTGATCGTCGTGGACGGGCGGGAGATCTACGTCACCGCCAGCCTGGGCGTCAGCGTGTACCCCTTCGATCATGACAACGGCGACGAGCTGCTGCGCAAGGCCGACGTGGCCATGTACCGGGCCAAGGAGCAGGGGCGCAACGGCTATCAGTTCTACACCCCGGACATGGACGAGCGCTTCAACCTCGACCTGCAGATGGAGGTGGATCTGCGCCATGGCATCGACAACGACGAGCTGTTCCTGCAATACCAGCCCAAGGTGTCGCTGCGCTCCGGTGAGGTGACCGGCTTCGAGGCCCTGGTGCGCTGGCGCCATCCGCAACGGGGTGTCGTGTCGCCGGCCGAGTTCATCCCCATCGCCGAGCGCAGCATGCTGATCGCCCACCTGGGCGAGTGGGTGATCCGCGAAGCCTGCCGGCAGATCCGGACCTGGCGCGATGAAGGCGGGGTCGTCCTGCCGGTGGCCGTCAACGTGTCGGCCCAGCAGTTCGAGTACATGGACGTGGCCCGCCTGATCCGTGCCGCACTGGCGGATTCGGCCCTGGAGGGCGGGCTGCTGGAGCTGGAGATCACCGAAGGCGTGCTGATGCGCGACCCCCTGGCCACCACCCGGGCGCTGACCCAGATCAAGGGGCTGGGCGTGAACATCGCGGTGGATGACTTCGGTACCGGCTATTCCTCGCTGGGCTATCTGAAGCAGTTCCCGGTGGATGTGCTGAAGATCGACCGTTCCTTCGTGGACGAGTTGTCCACCAACGCCGACGATGCGGCGATCGTTCGGGCCATCGTCTCGATGGCCCACAACCTGGACATCCAGGTGGTCGCCGAAGGGGTCGAGACCGCCGAGCAGCTGGCCTTCCTGCGCGAGTGCGAATGCGATTTCGTGCAGGGCTATTTCTTCAGCCGGCCGGTGGCGCCGGCCGAGGCGGTGGCCTTCGCGGTCCGGCACGGGGAGGCGCGCCCCGCGCTGGCCGATACCGTCTGACCCTCTCTTGTACGCTTTGTCGCAAGCCCGACATGCCTTCGCCGGCCGGTCGGGCTTTGTTCATTCAACGACACCCCGAAATGTCCAGGTTTATCAATCAAGGTACTGATATGTAAGAAAAATATGCGTTGGCATGGATCTGGCTATACGTCTCTCAAACGACACTGAAAACGTCCCCCGAACAGAGACAAGGAGCCGCCTCCATGCAAAGCGCCTACATCAGCCTTGGTGACCTGAAAGCCCATCGCAACGCACTGGCCGAGCCCGTCGCCAGTGAATCCGCCGGCGGCTGTTCCAGCTCCGGCGGGGCTGGCAAGTCCAGCTGTGGCTCGTCGGGAGGCCCCGACGACATGCCCTCGGAGATCTGGGACAAGGTCAAGAACCACCCCTGTTACTCCGAGGAGGCCCACCACCACTTCGCCCGCATGCACGTGGCGGTGGCGCCGGCCTGCAACATCCAGTGCAACTACTGCAACCGCAAGTACGACTGCAGCAACGAGTCGCGCCCGGGCGTGGTGAGCCAGAAGCTGACCCCCGACCAGGCGGTCAAGAAGGTGCTGGCGGTCGCCAGCGAGATCCCGCAGATGACCGTGCTCGGCATCGCCGGCCCCGGCGACGCGCTGGCCAATCCGAAGAAGACCTTCGAGACCATGCGTCAGCTCACCGAGAAGGCGCCGGACATCAAGCTGTGCCTGTCCACCAACGGCCTGGCTTTGCCGGAGATGGTGGACGAGATCTGCAAGCACAACATCGATCACGTGACCATCACCATCAACATGGTGGATCCGGAGATCGGCGCCAAGATCTATCCCTGGATCTTCTGGGACCACCGGCGGGTCACCGGCGTCGAGGCCGCCCGCATCCTGCACGAACAGCAGATGAAGGGCCTGGAGATGCTCACCGCCCGCGGCGTGCTCACCAAGATCAACTCGGTGTTGATCCCTGGCATCAACGACACCCACCTGATCGATGTGAACCGCGAGGTCAAGAAGCGCGGCGCCTTCCTGCACAACATCATGCCGCTGATCAGCGAGGCCGAGCATGGCACCCACTTCGGCCTCACCGGCCAGCGCGGCCCCACCGCCCAGGAACTGAAGGCCGTTCAGGACGCCTGCATGGGCGGCGCCAACCTGATGCGCCACTGCCGCCAATGCCGCGCCGATGCGGTGGGCCTGCTCGGCGAGGATCGCAGTGACGAATTCACCCTCGACAAGATCGAGGAGATGGACATCGTCTATGACATCGACAAACGCCGCGCCTACCAGGAGAAGGTCGAGGCCGAGCGCCAGGCCCAGCACCAGGCCAAGGTGGATGCCCTGGCCGACGCCCTGGATGCCAGCCTGATCGCCGGTCAGGAAGACCTCAAGGTACTGGTGGCCGTGGCCACCGAAGGCCAGGGGCGGGTCAATCAGCACTTCGGCCACGCCACCGAGTTCCAGATCTTCGAAGTCAGCCGCAAGGAAGCCCTGTTCGTCGGCCACCGCCGCGTGGATCTGTACTGCCAGGGCGGCTATGGCGAGGACGAGCAGCTGCCGTCGATCGTCAATGCCATCAACGACTGCCACGCCGTGCTGGTCTCCAAGATCGGCGCCTGCCCCCGCGATGAGCTGAAGGCCGCCGGCATCGAGCCGGTCGAGGAATACGCCCACGAGTTCATCGAGAAGGCCGCGCTGACCTGGTTTGCCGACTACTGCGGGCGCGTCGCCAGCGGCGCCATCGTCCATCAGCCGCGCGGCGACGCCAGCATCCGCCAGGGCGCCGTGATGGCAGCCTGATCCACCGAACCTTTCGTACCCACTCCACTACCGCTAGGAGACCATCATGGCCCTCAAGATCATCGGTTCCACCTGCTCCGGCTGCTCCGCCTGCGACCCGGAATGCCCCAACGACGCCATCCGTGAAAAGAGCGGTGTCTTCATCATCGACCCGGCCAAGTGCACCGAGTGCGAAGGCCACTACGACTCGCCCCAGTGCGTGGCCGTGTGTCCGGTCGATGGCTGCATCGTGAAGGCCTGATCATGCTGCCGAACGTGACAGTCAATCCGGCCGCCGAGAAGTTCATGCGTCGCATGGTGCGCTTCTCGGGGCAGGGCGAGGGTGCCGGCTTCCGCCTCACGGTGAGTGCCGGTGGTTGCTCGGGCTACAGCGCCGAGTTCACCGTCGAGGGGGCGCCCCTGGCGGGTGACGAAGTGCTGGCCGTCGGTGACCTCAAGCTCTTCCTGCCGGCCGAATCGCGGCTGATGCTGGATGGCGTGACCATCGACTTCTCCGACACGCCCACGGCGAGCGGTCTCACCTTCTTCAACCCGAACGCCGGTGCCTGCGGCTGCTCCTCGAGCAGCGGCAGCAGCGCCCAGCCGCCGGGTGTGGCGAAGGTGGATATCAGCGCGATCCGGCGCAGCTGAGGCGGAGCAGGGTCATGTCGGCCAGCGGCCTTCCAGGTGCATCGCCCGGCTTCGAGGAGGCCATCCTCGGTGCCGGGCTCGACCCCGCGGTCGAAGCGCTGATCGACACCGCCGGCCGGGCCGGCATCGGCGACGAGGGCGCCCTCGGCCTCCTGTTGCAGGCCCGCGCCCTGGCGCCCGCGCACCCGGCGCCCCTGATCGCCCATTACCGTTTCTATTTCTACGCCAACCGCCTGGCCGACGCCCGCCGGGTGGCCCTGGAGGCCATCGCCCTGGCCGCCGGGCCTCTCGGCCTGCCGGCGGACTGGCGTCAGGTGGCGCCGGCGATGAGCTGGGGCCCGGAGCGGATCGCCGAACTGCGCGCCCACGCAGTGGCGCCCCGCTTCTACCTGTTTGCCCTGAAGGGCTATGCCTATCTCAGCCTGCGTCTCGGCGAGGCGGAGGAGGGCAGGGCCGTGCTCGAGCTGCTGGCGGCGCTGGACCCGGCCGACAGCCTGGGCCACCGGGTCCTGGCGGCGGTGCAGGCCCGCGGCGGCCGCGATGTGGATTACGACGACGATGTGGCGGAGGTGGCGTCATGATGACCGATGCCATCCAGCCCGGCGCGGCCTGGGGCCCCAGCGAGCCACCGGCGGTGGACTGGCAGGGCCGCGCCCTGGCCTGCGAGGGCTGCGAGAACCTGGCCCTGCGTGACACCGGCCGCTGCCAGCCCGGCCACGCCTGCGTGTTCGACCGCTACGCCAAGCGCATCGACCGCTTCTTCCGCTGGAACCCGGAGCGGGCCAACGACTATCTCGAGCATCCGTATTTCGAGGTGCGCGCGGTGGCCTCGCGCTCGGCCGACGTGTTCCGCCTGGTCGGGCTGATGCACGACCCCGACGAGACGGTGCGCCTGCATGTGGCCCTGCGCCTGCCCCAGCGCCTGCTGGCCGAGCTGCGCCACGACCCGGACCGGGAGGTGCGCATCCGCGTGGCCCACCGCCTGGAGGTCAACCACCTCATCGAGATGGCCGATGACCCGGATTACTTCGTGCGCAAGCTGGTGGCCGAGCGCCTGCCTGTGGCCCTGCTGCCCAGGCTGGCCCGCGACCCGGACCGTGAGGTACGCCTGGTGGTGGCCCGCCGCCTCGAGGTGCCGGCCCTGCTGGCTCTGCTGAACGATCCCGAGGTCGACATCCGGCGCAGCCTGGTGGCCCGCCTGCCGGTGGGGCTGCTGGGCGAACTGGCCCGCGATCCGGCCTGGGAGGTGCGCTGGGAGGTCGCTCAGCGGGCCGATGCCGACCTGCTGCACCGGCTCCTGCTGGATGAAGAGCCCGAGGTCCGCGAAGCGGCCCGGGTCCGTCTTGCCACCCTCGAAACGGAGGCCCGCCATGGGTGACATTTCCCGCGACAGCGATGTGATCGAGATCGAAGGTGCGCCCCAGTTCGACTTCGGCGAACGGGTGGTGAGCCGCTACAAGGTCCGCAACGACGGGACCTATCCCGGCAAGGACGTGGGCGAGGTGCTGGTCAACAAAGGCGACGTGGGCTACGTCACCTCGGTGGGCACCTTCCTGCAGCAGTTCTACATCTACGCCGTCGAGTTCGTCGCCACCGGCCACAAGGTGGGCATGCGCGGCCGCGAGATCGTTTCCCTCGACAAGCTGCCCGAGCACGTTGCCGAAGCCCTGGGCGGCGACAAGGTGGCCCGGCTCGCCCACATCAAGGAGTAAGACCATGATCGATCTGCGTGAACCGAAATACCAGTGGGGCCAGCAGGTGACGGCCGCCACCGACCTGTTCAATGACGGCAGCCATCCGGAGGTGCCCGAGGACGAACTGATCGTCGCCGCCGGCGCCCTGGGCGAAGTGGTGCAGATCGGCCACCACGAGGAAGCCAACGTCCCGGTGTACATCGTCGAGTTCGGCGCCGGCGACGGCAAGGTCGGTCGGGTGGTGGGCTGCCTCGAGGAGGAGCTGGCGGCGGCCTGAGCGTCGCCAGCCAGGGGGCCGTCAGCATGAGCCGCCATGCCAGCGTCACCGGGCCGGGCGAGCTGGTGCGCCGCCGCATCCTGCGCGACCTGGAGCGGCGCAGCCGCTACCGCTACGTGCAGCCCGAGGTGTTCTGGGTGGAGGAGGGCTGGCTGATCCGCAGCCCGTGCTGCTCCCGCAACATCGATCCGGCCGGCGGGGTCATCGACATCGCCCGCCTGGAGCAGCCCGAACCCGCCGTGTGGCGCCTGTATGCCCGCGACCACGGCGCCGGGCGCTGGGTCTGGCAGGCCAGCGCCAGCCGGATCGAAGAACTGCTGAATCTGGTGGTGGATGACACCCACCGGGTGTTCTGGCCTTGAGGAGTCTCCCATGATCTATCTCGACAACAACGCCACCACCCGCCCGCTGCCCGAAGTCCTGGTCGCGGTGGCGGCCACCCTGGCCGACCAGTGGGCCAACCCGTCCTCCAAGCACCCCGCCGGCCAGGCCGCACGCAGCGTGCTGGCGGCGGCCCGGGCGGAGGTGGCGGGCCTGTTCGGGGCCCTTCCGGCCGAGGTGGTGTTCACCTCCAGCGCCACCGAATCCAATGCCCAGGCCTTGCATGCGGCCCTGGCGGTGGACGGCGCTCCACGCCGTCTGGTGGTTTCCGCCATCGAACACGGTGGGCTGCGGGATTGCGCCCGGGCCTTGGCGGGGCAGGGCGTGGAGGTGCGTGAGCTGCCGGTGGATGGGCGTGGCGTGATCCGCGCCGCAGCCCTGCCGGGCCTGCTCCAGGACGGCGCCGCGCTGGTGTCGGTGATGGCCGCCAACAACGAAACCGGGGTGATCCAGCCGGTGAACGAGATCGTTCGCCTGGCCCAGGCTGCCGGGGTGCCGGTGCATGTGGATGCGACCCAGTTGGCCGGGCGCCTGCCCATCGATTTCGCTGCCCTCGGGGCGCGTTTCGTCAGCGCCTCGGCGCACAAGCTGCATGGCCCCAAAGGCGTGGGCGTGCTGCTGGTGAAGAAGGGCGCGCCCTTCGCCCCGCTGCTGCCCGGCAGCCAGGAGCGCCGGCGGCGCGGCGGCACCGAGAACCTGCCGGGCATTGCCGGCTTTGCGGTGGCGGCCCGGCTGGCCCGGGTCTACCTGGACTCGGGGGACGAGATGGCCCGCCAGGCGGCGATGCGCGATGCCCTCGAGGCCGGCCTCGGCGAGGCCGTGCCCGGCCTGCGGGTGTTCGGCGCCGGCGCGCCGCGCCTGCCCAACACCAGCTGCCTGGCCCTCGGCGCCCTCGATGCGGAGATCGTCCTGGCGCGCCTGGAGAAGGCCGGCATCTGCGCCTCCAGTGGATCGGCCTGCAGCGCCGGCGCCACCGATCCCTCCCATGTGCTGCTGGCGATGGGCGTGCCCGAACTCGAAGCCCGCGCCGCGGTGCGCTTCTCCCTGGGGCGGGACACCACCCCGCGGGACATTGCCACCGTCATCGACACCCTGCGCTCGAGCCTGGCGCCGCTGCTGGCGGATGCCCTGGCCGCATGACCCCTTACCCGAAACCGAACATTCAGAACGGAGCTTCCCATGAAAGTCATGCTGCGCAATACGCCCGCCGGCCTGTCGGCCTATGTGCCCAAGAAGGATCTGGAGGAGCCGGTCGTCTCCCAGGAGCAGGCCGGCCTGTGGGGCGGCACCATCACCCTGGCCAACGGCTGGGTGCTGGCCCTGCCCGAGATGGCGGCGGACACCCGCCTGCCGATCACCGTCGAAGCCCGCAAGGTGGGAGGTGAATGATGGGACTCAGCGCCGATGACATGAGCGCCCTGTCCGGTCTGGGCGACGCCGCAACGGACGTGGCGGCCCTGGCCGCCGCCGCCCGCGCCCGCTGGAACGGCCTGCGCGTGACGGTGGTGGATGCCGTCGATGTGCGGGGCGAGACCCCCGTCCTGGAGACCGCCTCCGCCCGGGTCTTCCTGCTGGGATCCGACGGCCACTGCTGGTCGATGACCAGCGACCCCGCTGCCGCATCCGGCCTGATGCTGGCCGCCAGGTGCTGATCATGAATGCCCCCGCCGAGATGCAAGCCGTCGACCACGACGAAGACTGGATCCTGCTCACCGATCCCGACGTGAGCGGGCTCGAACTGGACAAGGTGATCCGCGCCCTGCGCAGCCCGCGCCTGTCGTCCGGGGCCCGGGTCGAGGACTTCGAGGCCGAGTTCGCCGCTCAGCACGGCCGGGCCTACGGTGTTGCCACCGCCAGTGGCACCCTGGCCATGTGGCTGGCCCTGCGCGCCATGGGCATCGGCCCCGGCGACGAGGTGGTGGCCTGCAGCTATGGCTGGCACCAGACCGCCCACGCCATCCTGTTGGCGGGAGCGACACCCAACTTTGCCGAGATCGATTACTGGTCGGGCTGCCTCTCCCCGTCGGCCGCGGCGGAGCGGATCCGCCCCAACACCAAGGCCATCATCGGCAACAACTGCAACGGCCACCCGGCGGCCTGGAAGGCCCTGCGCCAGCTGGCCGAGTCCCGTGGCGTGGCGCTGATCGAGGACTCCACCGAGGCCATCGGCTCGCGCTATCTGGGCCGGCCGGTGGGCAGCTTCGGCGACGTGTCGGTGTTCGACTTCTCCCAGCCCGGCGCCCTGTGCTGCGGCGAGGGCGGCATGGTGCTCACCGACGACCCGCGCCTGGCCACCGAGCTGCGCTACCTGCGCTCCCACCGCCTGAGCGACCGGACCTCCGTATCCATCGGCAGCCGGGTGCCCCTGCAGGCCAGCATGAGCGACCTCACCGCAGCCCTGGGCCTGGCCCAGCTGGAGCGCCTCGACGAGATCCTGGCCCGCCGCAAGCAGGTCGAGGCTTTCTACCGGGACGAGATGCAGAGCTTCGAGGGCATCAAGCCCCCTTACCTGGGGCCGGATGTGGACGAGGTGCACTGGATGCTCTACGTGGTGCATCTGGGGGCCCGCTTCACCGCCAGCGGCCGTGCCCAGATCGTGGACGACCTGGAGGCCGACCTGATCGAGGCCGCGCCCTTCAGCGCGCTGCTGCACCAGCAGTTCGCCTACCAGGCCCTCGGCGAGGACTTCAACTGCAAACGCGGCTGCCTGAAGAACACCGAGCGCATCGGCGACCGCTCCCTGGCGCTGCCCTTCTACGGGCACATGGATGCGGACCAGGTGAGGTTCCTGGTCAAGACCCTCAAGGACGCCTGCACCAACGTCGGCGCCGGCGCCGCCATCTACCTGTAAGCCATTACCCGATATCCCCAGAGGTTCCCCATGACGACGCTTGCCACCGCTCCCGCCCCGTCGGAAATACTGCCCGACGGACTCCCCGCCAGCCTGGTCGAGGCCCTGGCCGCCGGCCGCGTGGTGCCCTACCTGGGCCCCCGCGTGCTGGCCCTGGCCACCGGCTACGGCGTGCCGGCCACGCCGGAAGAGCTGGTGGTCCTGCTCACCGCCCGGAGCTCGGTGCCCCACAAAATCCGCAACCGCCTGACCCAGTCGGCCCAGTACATCGAGAACTTCAAGCACCGCAAGACCCTGGTCGGCCTGATGAACGAGGCGTTTGCCGCCAAGGCCGTGCCGTCGCCCCTGCACCAGTCGCTGGCCGGTTTCGGCTTTCCGCTGATCGTCGATGCCTGGTACGACGACGCCATGGCGACGGCCTTGACCGAGGTGGCGCCGACCGGCAGTTGGGGGCAGGTCCAGGGGCTCGCCCAGTCGGAGCACTTCGGCACCTGGACCGGCTGGTACGACGCCGACGGTACGCCCACCCCGGACCCCAAGCCGGACTGGAAGACCGTGCTCTACAAGCCCATCGGCGCTCATGCCCCGGCTGGCAACTACCTGGTCTCGGATACCGACTACGTGGAGGTGCTCACCGAGATCGACATCCAGACGCCGATCCCCCAGGAGGTGCAGCGCCTGCGCAGCGGACGCAACTTCCTGTTCATCGGCAGCCGCTTCAATGACCAACTGCCCCGCGCCTTCGCGCGCCAGATCATGAAGCGCTCGTCCGACCGCCACTGGGCCGTGATGCCCGACGAGCCGACCCGCATGGAGGCGCGCTTTCTGGCCGAGCAGGGCATCGAGCGCATCCCGCTGCCCCTCGAGGCCTTCGTGCCGGCCCTGCTGGCTCGCCTCGGCTGATGCGGGCCGCGCCCGCCTGACCACCGATCACCGATTTCCCAACCCGCCCAGAGGTAGTTCCATGGCTCTACTGACCATCCAGCCGTCCGGCAAGACCGTCGATGTCGCCGCCGGCTCCACCCTGCTCGGCGCCATCATGGCCGCCGGCGAGAGCATCGCCCACAAGTGCGACGGCAAGGCCCAGTGCGGCAGCTGTCACATCTTCATTCAGGAGGGCCGCAAGACCCTGCCGCGCATCCAGAAGCTCGAGAACGAGAAGCTCGACGCCCTGGTCGGTGTCAGCAGCAAGTCCCGCCTGGCCTGCCAGACCCTGATGGGCGAGGAGCCGGTGACCATCGAACTGCTGAGCTTCGTCTGACCCATTGCGGCGGAGGCTCGAGGGGAGCCTCCGCCGGCAGCCTTTGGGGCGGCGTCTGCCGCCCTCTTTTTTTGTGCAGCGGCTCAGTCGAAGCTGGGCATCTCGGGCTTGACCACCGGCTTGCCGGCGGCGGCCCACGCGTCGATGCCCCCGGCGATGCTGCGCACGGACAGGTAGCCCATCTCCTTCAGGCTGCGCGCCGCCAGGGCGGCGCGGCCGCTGGTCTTGCAGTACAGCACGATGTTCAGGTCGCGCCGGCTCAGCTCCGGATGGCCGGCCAGGCGGAACTCCAGCACGCCGCGGGGCATCAGGATGGCGCCGGGCAGATGGCCGCCGGCAAACTCGTCGGCCTCGCGCACGTCGATCAGCGCGTCGGCCTCACGGATCGCCGCCTCCGCCTCCTGCAGGGAGACTTCGGTGATGTGCTGGCGGGCTTCGGTAACGAGATCGTGGGGTGTCTTCATGGCTGTCCGGGGATGGAGGAGGTTGGCAGGCGCAAGAGCAAGCGTGCGCTTGCGAGGGATTGGATGGAATATTAGTTTTTTCTAATTTTTTGGGCAAGGTGAGCTGTTGGGGCGGCTTCAGCCGCCCACGGACCCTGTTCAACGGCCCGTGCTTGATCCGCGTGCGGTGGGCGGCTGAAGCCGCCCCTACAGTGGGCCCCCACCGCCAACCCCCACAGCCAACCCCTACAACGAACCCCCGCTGGACGCGGCCGGCGCGGCTGGCGACAATCCGCGACTTCTCCGTTCGGTCCTCCCGCATGCCGCACCTGACGCCTACCATCGTTTACGCCGACGAGGCCGTGATCGTCGCCGACAAGCCGGCCGGCCTGCTCTCGATGCCGGCGGGGGGCGGGGCCCGGAACGACTGTCTGGCCAGCCGGGTGCAGGCGCTCTATCCCGACGCCCTGCTGGTGCATCGGCTGGACATGGCCACCTCCGGCCTGATCATGTTGGCGCGGGGCCACGAGATGCTGCGCTGCATGAACCTGGCCTTCGAGCAGCGCATCGTCGGCAAGAAGTACTGCGCGGTGGTGTATGGGCACATGGCCGATGAGCAGGGCGAGATCACCCTGCCGCTGGGCAGCGACTCCGACAACCCGCCGCGGCAGAAGGTCGATCCGCTCCACGGGCGGCCGGCCCGGACCCGTTACCGGGTGCTGGCGCGCAGCGGGGCGGGGAGCGACGCCCGGACCCGGGTCGAGCTGACCCTCTATACCGGGCGGACCCACCAGCTGCGCGTCCATCTGCTGTCGATCGGCCACCCCATCATCGGCGATCCTCTATATGCCCCGCCCGCCGAGGCCAGCCGGGAACCACGCATGTGCCTGCATGCGACCAGCCTGGCCTTCATCCATCCCCGGACCCGCGTGCCCGCGTGTTTTGACAGCCCGGTGCCGTTCTAGGGAGGGCTGGGGCGACCGTCGCAGGGGTGGGCTTCCACCTGGCCGGCCTGCCAGCAGTCGCCGGCGGCGCGCCGGTCAGGGTGGGGGATGCCCTCCTTGTCGATGCGGGCGATGTGGGTGCGCCACTGCCGGACCCCTTCGCGGCCTACCTCCATGTGCAGCAGCCAGCCGGTGTTGTTGTCCGGGGCGGTGAAGCCGTCGAACAGGAAGTTGCCGAGGCTGTAAATGATCGGCTTGCCCCGGTAGGTCTCGGTGTCCTGAGTGACATGGGGATGCCCGCCGACCACCGCGTCGGCGCCGGCATCGATCATCAGGCGGGCCAGCTGGCGCTGGCGGGCGCTGGCCCGGGGTTCATGCTCCCAGCCCCAGTGCATCACCGGGATGACCAGATCGGCCCGGTGGACGCTCCGCGCAGTCGTGATGTCGAGGCGCACCTGCTCGTCCTCGCTCCAGGCCACGCCAGGTTTGTCCGCGTCCGCCTCGAAACTGCGGGGGAAGAACTCGTCATAGCCGAGGAAGGCGATCCGCAGCCCCTTGCGTTCGACGATAAGTGGAGTGTGGGCCGCCTTCAGGTTGAGCCCCCCGCCGAAATAGGCGATCCCCATCTTGTCCAGCCGGCCCAGCATCTCTGCGAAGGCGCCGGGACCGAAATCGCCCGAGTGATTGTTGGCCAGCCCCACCACATCGAAGTGGCGCTTGAGGACAGGCAGGGTGCGTGGATGAGCGCGGAAGGAATAAGGCTTGGCCGGATCTGCCGTGCCGGTGGTGGCCACCACACATTCGAGATTGCCAACCCGCAGGTCGGCCTGCCTCAGCAGGGCGGCGAAGGGCGCGAAGGGATCACGCCCCTGCTTGATTACCTTGCCCGGCGTGTCCGTGAGCATCACGTCGCCGACGAAGGCGATGCTCACCGTGGGCCCGCTCGCTTCTGCGGCGAGCGCGGGGATCGACAGGGCAACGAGGGCCGTTGCAATCAGCTTATGGATCATGGGGCTACCTCCCGCAGCGTGCACTCGTACTGCAGCTCGCGTTCAAGCCGGGGCGAATAGAGATACTGCCGGCCGGTCAGGGAGGCGGATGCCGGATGGGGCTGGATGGCCGGCGCCAGGTACTTGGCCTGCTGCAGCAGGATGGGGCCGCGGGGCGGCAGGTAATAGACATACAGGCTGATGTAATCGACCTTGCCACCTTGCTCGATCATCACCGCCTTGAAGCTGAAGCGCTCATTGATCGACACCGCCTTGACTTCGTAGGGGTTGGCGGCTGGGCCGAACTGCAGGGTCTCCGTGCGGCCGCCCTGGGAAATCTCGCAGTCCAGCCGAGGTGCGGCCATCGATACGGCGGGAAGGAGGCCCAGCAGACACAGGCCCGCCGCCCTGGCCCACCTGCGCGCGGGGGGAAGGTCTGGGATGAGACGCGATGTGGGCAATTGGGGGCTCCTGGGGGCAGGGTGGGGGCTTTATTGTAGGGTGTAGGGGCGACTTCAGTCGCCCGCAGGTGCCTTTGCTGGGCGGCTTTCCGTTGTTTAGCGTTGAATTGGCCGGGAATTCGCCCCGGCGGGCGACCCCTTTCTTTGCGTCGCCAAAGAAAGGGGGAAAGAAAGGCGACCCGGCTTCCCCGGTCGTCCGCTTTGCGGACGACTCCCCTGCGCTGCTCGCATCGGGCGGCCGGCGCGGAACTCGTCGG
>CALBTT010000143.1 GCA_937967645.1 uncultured Zoogloea sp. | reverse complement strand
AGATGGTGATTCGTGACTGGAGTTCAGACGTGTGCTCTTCCGATCTAGAACCCTTGATCGGCGGACGTGCATTCATGCAGCGATTGCACAAGCTGCTCACGGCTTCCTCCTGAGAAAAGGAAGCCAACAAGCCCTGTCTGTTGTAAAATCGGGAGACAGTTTCATGGCCTGTTGGCTTGAGGCTGCTTTTACCTTTCATCTTGACGGCACCCGCGTGGTGCCGTTCTTTTTTTGGGCCGACTCTGCGGCCTCTGCGAACCAGTGGCAGGCCGGTGAGTTCGCGAGGATGTCGGTGCCCTTCCCGCTGGTGGACTTCACCATCCCACACTTGGGAAACGACCGCTGCGTGCGCGAATACTGCCGCACGTAGTTCGCACACTCCTTGCACTTCCGACCTTGAGGCCCACTGCCCGGCATCGCCGCATAGGCATTGGGGTTACGGACGATGGTCGCCACCTGACCGAACAGATCGCCCATAACCACCTCCTATCAATGCGTTGACGAACCGGACGATGAAATTTTATCACCCGCGTGGTATCCTATGTTAGAAATTTGATTTTTTCCATCTATTTGCGTAGGAGGACGGCCTTGAAAATCTCTCTCGGACAACACGAGACGGCCCACTTTCGCTCTGTGGATGCTTGGATCGAGCCGAACCGGCCCGCCTACCGTGGCGGTGCCGTTCGCGACAATGGCTTCCTGTGCGTGGCCGTCCAAGACGGGCCGCAGATGCGCCTCGAAAGCACCTCAGAGGACTCGTGGAAGCTCATGGACGCGGTAGGCGTCGAACTGGGCCGCAAGCTCTGGGAAGAGCGTCGGCGCTATGACCGCGAGCCGTACTACATGGCCTACGACCACACCCAGTACGGCCGCCTGTACTTCACGCCTTGGGCGGTAGAAGGCGGCGAACCGAGCATTGCCTTCCACACGCGGCCAGACGGCCGCTACCCGAAGGAAGGCGCAGTGATCCCCGAGGACAAGGCCCCAGAGCAACTGCGGGCCTTGTTCGCTCATGAGAACCTGTCGCGACACGGCGGGCTGATCCCGGACACACATCAGATCGCGGAGGCCATCGAGCAGAGTCAGCGGGTGGTCGATGCCGTGATCGCCGCCCGCGCCGGGTATTCGGCCGTGGTGGACTGGGACTTCGACAAGCGGCTCAATGCCGTGATGATGGCGGCCACCGGCCGCAAGCCGCTGACCGACGAGAACGACATCGAGCGCTATGAAGCGCTGTCGTCGTGGGCACAGCGGCCCGACCTGCACAGCTTCACCACAGATGAGCCGGAGTTCTACCGCTGGTTCGAGCACGGCGGCAAGGCCCGCCTCGAACCCCTGACGGCCGAGCAGTTGACCACCTACCTGCGAGACGAGCGCGGCTACCCTGCCGAGCAGGCCGAACGCGCCGGGCAGATGGAGTCGGTGTCCCGCGAGGACTGGGACTGGTTCAAGGACAAGCGGCTTGGCCTGCTTCGCGAGCCGGTGCAGGTGCTCCACGACCTGATCCGGCACGAAGAGGCGCAGCCGAACCCGAACCGTGAATGGCTGGACAAAGCCTTCAAGGCTGGCGACTTCTGCGCCACCCTGCCGGTCGGCCCGGCCAAGGTGCTGGACGCCATTCAGGAGTTCACGGCTGCAAGCCAGCGCGACTACGTGCTGGCCCACCAGCGGGATGACCACGAGGCCACGCAACGCGAACTGGTGGCCCTCGCGAACGACCCGGTGTACCGGAAGGCGGTGGCCGCAGCATCGCTGCTGCAAGACCCTCGGAATGGCCTTGCCATCGAGGCCGCCCACCCGGTCAACCGGGCACTGGCCGTCTACGCTGACCTGCACGAGAACAATCTGGCCCGAATCGCCGCTCTCAGCGCAGGCGACAAGGATGCAGCCGCCCGTCACGTCGAGGACGGCGATGAACTGCTGGGCCAATACCATCGTGCCGAGGCGGTGATCGGCTTCGCCGAGCCGGAAGAACCGCAGGCTCAAGAACCGGCCGCCGAGCGCGATGATGACTATGACTTTGCCCCGTGAGGCCCACGATGACCTACCCTGAGAACAAAGACGCTGCCCGGCACCGCACCGAGATCGCCGATCTGGTGCAGGCCGCGATCAGCGGTGACGTGATCGAGGACAGCGGCGGCGGCTTCGTCGCCGTCATGGCGAAGAGCAATCCGAACGTGCAGCAGGACATCCCTGCTGCGTTCGAGATGTACACCCTGCTCTCGCACTATCTGGACAAGCTGCCCGTCCATGCGGTGTCCCTGAGCAGCGCGGACGTGCTGCTGGCCCCGGCCATCTTCTACGACGAGCCTGCTGGCAAGCTGACGGCCCTGCTGCCGGTGCAGGCTGGCGAGCTTGACCTGATCGCGTACTGGGTCGCAGGCGGCATCCGCAGCGACACCGTGCGCGGCATGGCCGGTGTGCTGGCTCTGCCCTTTTCGGTCGAGACGCACGACGACGTGCGCCACCTGATCCCGGAGTGGTTCGCTGCGTTCTACGTCGGCGGGAGCGAGGATCACATGGTTCCGTCGCTGACGATGCGCTCGATCACGCTGGATGAGCGCTTCGGCGACTGGGTGGCTGTTGCGCTGGAACGGATGCAGGTCTTTGGCCTGCCCAGCGCTGCCGCAAGCAGCGCGATCCAGCAGAAAACGTCACATTGATTAGCACACTTATTAACACAGTGCCACACAATGCTTGACACATTGTTGGCGAAGCCGTATATTGGAATCAACTGGGCTTAGTCCCACTTTTGCTTGGAGGCCGCTATGCCGAATGACATCCCCCAATACTTCGATCCGAAGGTTCTTGCCCACATGGAGGGGCGGGACGAGGGTGAGCGCATCGGCCAGCAGGCGGGCTTCCAGAAGGGCCAGCAGGCCGGGTACAACGCCGGGCATTCGGATGGCTACAACGAGGGCTTCACGGAAGGTCATCAGACGGGCTATCAGGAAGGCTGGAACGCCGCGATTGCCCGTGCCAATGAAGAAATCCTCAAGCAGATGGAGTTCACCCGTCAACACGTCGCCGACAAGGAGACGATGGCGAAGCAACTCCAAGAGCAGCGGGGGTTGATCGACCAGTTGACGGCCCGCCTCGACGAGATGGAGCGTGAGAACGCCAACCTCGTGAAGTCGAACAAGGGTCTGCGTGATGTCGTGACGGCGCTCAAGGAAGCCAACGAGCGCCTGCAAAGCGAGGTCGCGCAACTGGACGAGAAGTACAAGACCCGCAGTCAGGAATACAGCGATCAGGTCTGGCAGTACAACCGCAGCATGGTGTTCATGAACGCCGTGCGCTCGACGCTGGAAGAACTCACCATCGGCAACGGCTCGCAGGCCAAGCAGGTGCGAGAGATGTTCGCCCAGAAGTACGGCGAGTCGGTGAGCAACGCGCTGGCGAAGGGTGCCATCAAGGTGGCCCCGGACAAGGACGAGTCGTTCGCCAAGACGCTGCCCAAGACCCAGAAATTCATACTCGACATGCTGAGTAACGTGGCGGCGAATGCTCCGCAGGCCATCCGCGAGCGGATGATGGAGCAGATGCAGGCCGAACCCACCCACCAACCCGAGGATGAACACTCCCTCGGCATGTGAAAGGAGTCCGACCATGAGTACCAAGGTCAATCTGCTGGACTGCTCGCGGGAACCCTCCGACGAGCAGCTTGAAACCCTGATGCAAAGCGTAGCGGCCGAGGCCCGCGCCAAGGCCACGGTCGCCAACACCGCCCTGATGCACACCCTGCACAAGCAGGCGGCCGAGGTGCGCTCGCGCTACCACCTGTCTGCCCAGCGTGCGGTCGCTACGGCCGCATGACGGGTCAGCGCCCTACCCTGATCGTCGTCGCCGGGCCGAACGGCTCCGGCAAGACCTCCCTCACCACCAAGGTGTTGCAGCACAAGTGGATCGAGGGCTGCACCTACATCAACCCTGACAACATCGCCCGCGATGTCTACGGCGACTGGAACTCCCACGACGCCGTGATGGCAGCAGCCAAGCACGCCGAGGCCGAGCGCGAGCGCTGCCTGAAACTGCGCGAGAGCATGGCCTTCGAGAGCGTCCTGTCCGCATCCGACAAGATCGACTTCATCAAGCGGGCCAAGGATGAGGGCTACTTCATCCGGCTCTTCTTCGTGGGCACAGATCACCCCTCCATCAACGCGGCCCGTGTGACGCAGCGCGTCATGGAGGGCGGCCACGATGTCCCCATCCCCAAGATCATCTCCCGGTACTCCAAGTCCATCGCGAACTGCGCCGCTGCGGCGGCCTTCGCGGATCGCGCCTACATCTACGACAACTCGGTGGACGGCGACGAACCCAAGCTGCTTTTCCGCACCGTCGAAGGCGAGATCGTGAAGGTCTACGAGGCGATCCATGACTGGGCACAAGTGATCGTCGAGACGCTTCCGCATGGCCGTGAGCCGTCGCACGACGACGAGCATGACCACGACCACGCCAACGACAACACGCCGTCACCCTGAACAGGGCGCACCATGAGAAAAGGGGCCGCGAGGCCCCTTTCTCTTTGCTTCTGTCAGGAGAAGGCGTCAGCCTTCATCCAAGGACTGCGGGATGTCGATGTCGGGAGTCGGTGCCTGAACCGACGACTGGGCAAGAACCGCCGTGGCGTCGTCGATCACCGGCTCGCTGGCAGCGTCCCCGCCAACGAATCCACCATCGCTTCCGCCGCCTTGGCGAAGGAGCGCCTCGGATGCGCCCGCATCAGCAGACGAGCCAAGCGACATATCGACAACACCCGGCACGGAGCCGCCTGCATTCACCGGGCCTGCACCGGGAGCGTCCGGCGAAGCACTGGCTGCACCACCTCCGGCATCCACGGTGCCACCATCACCACCAGCAAAGCCACCCGACGATGAAGCACTCACGAGGCCATCAGCGCTTGCGGACTGCGCCACAGGCGCATCCATTGTGGGTGCAGATGCTTGCGCAGGGCCAGCAGCAGCCATTGCCAGCGCTGCGGCCCCAGCGGCTGCGGGAGCGCCTTGGAGCGCACTGCGCAGCGCCACACCGGCCTTGAAGTTGGAGATGCGGGAATCCGCGCCTTCGCGGAAGGCCGCAGCGCCCTCAGAACCGGCCGTGACGACGGCATCCTTCATGTTGTCCTTGAGGCGGCCAGCGAAGCCGCCTGCGCCCTCCGCAGCAGCGTCCTTGACCGCGTAGCCGGTATCGGTCACAGCGCGCCCAAGGGCGACACCCATGCCTTCGGCGAGGCGGGTGCCAAACTGGCCGCGAGCGCCCGCTGCGAGAGCGGTGCCCACGACGCCACGTCGCGGGCCGTCGCCCGGCTGGCCGCCACCTACGCCGCCACCGCTAGGTGCGGCTGGCGGGTTTCCCATCTCATTGACAACAGGGGCGACGCCTTGGTGGTTGGCGTTGATCGGCTGTGCGCCACGGCCAGCCGTGCGCGGGCTACCGCCATCACCACCAGCAAACCCGCCACCACCGCCGAGGCGGCGAGGGCCACCACCGGGGCCGCCCTGCCCGCCTCCGGGTTGTCCGCCACCACCGGGGCCGCCCAGCTTCGCCTGCTGGCCCTCGCTGATAAGCCGACCCTGCATTGCGCCGCTGGCATTCGACGATCCGAGATCATGTACGCCCACGTTCAGCCATGCCAAGACACGATCTGGCAGCATTTGTGGCAGGCCAAACACCATGAACAACACCGGCCACAACAATGCGCCGAACGCCGTGAACCACCAGAAGAACTGTGTGAACTGTGCAAGCACACCGACCCAGCCGGTAGAGGACGCAACATCGCCACGCATGGCGAAGAACGCCTTGGCGATGTAGTCCACGATAGGGTCAGCAATGAGCATTGCCGCGAACAAGCCGATCACAGCCAAGGCAGGGCGCACAAAGAGGGCCATCAACAGCAGGTAGCCTTGCGCCTCCGAGCCAACGAAGGTTTGACTTGGCCGCATGTGCATGATCGCCCACAGCGGCGCGGCGATGATGGTTTGAACAACTCCAAGCACCCATCCCACAACCGTAATCATGAATAGCGTGTACGGAAGGCTGGGGATCAGCACACCGAAGTAGAAGGCCAAAAAGCCAACGTAGGACGCGATCTTCGCGAGGATCGGGACGGGCACTGCCATGATCCAGTCCCAGAGCGGATCGGTGACGCCACGGAAGTCGGCCTTGTTGCCCAGCACCTCGACGCCACCGACCGCACCGACTACAACACGGGTAGCTGTGATGGCCGTCTTGATGCCAACATCAGCAGCCCAGAGCATGGCTTGGTACGAGGCCAACAGATCGCCCGCGAGCTTCATGCGGGAGATGGAATCGACCCCCGGCCCGCTACCGATCACGAGATCGGTGGACTTCTGCATCAGGCCGTTCATGAAGTACGTGACCTTGGTGCTCATGTCCGCATCGAGCGCGCCGACATTCACATCGGAGGAGCCATCCTTGGGCAACATGCTCGCCAAGTCCTCCGGCTTCACCGAGGTCGAGGCGTCGTAGCCGTTGCCCGCCTGCTCGGACTTCTTGGAAATGGTTTCAGCCACGGTCGTGACACTGCTCTTGAGCAAGCTCGACCGTGCATCGGCCGG
Source organism: uncultured Zoogloea sp. (assembly GCA_937967645.1). Lineage (GTDB taxonomy): Bacteria > Pseudomonadota > Gammaproteobacteria > Burkholderiales > Rhodocyclaceae > Zoogloea. The sequence goes on along the minus strand of CALBTT010000143.1, from coordinate 993 downwards.
AAGGCCCGACAGCGAAGGTGTGGTCACGTTGCCAACGGACTCGCTGGTGATCGTGCTCACCTTGGAGCGCAGCAGGCCGACGCGCTGATACCAGCCACCGGCCATTGCCCAGCCCTCCTTCGTCATCGAATCGACGAAGGCGGTCACACCCGTGTTGACCGACCCTTCATTGGCCGTCATCTGGTTCGCGATGGCGGCCACCACCTGATCCTCGCGGTTCTTGACGATGGAGTTGAATTGAGACGACTGCACGTTGTCCCAGCCCGGCTGATTGATGTCGCTGGGCATCGTGGCAACCCAGTTGTCGATGTCCTGCATCAGCCCGGTGGCAGCTTGGAGCTTCTGCGCCATCAAGTTGGCGCGGATGCCATCGAGAGCCGCTTGCGTGCCCGAAGTGTCGCTGTAGGTTCCAGACGGCGCGTAGGCCGTCAGCGTCACCGTGCCGCAGATCGGCTCACCGCCGCCGAGATTGGTGGCGGCGTTGCGATCCTTGATGAAGAACGTGTAGTCGATTCGAGAGCCGGTTGTGACCTGCTTGTCCGCCTGCGCCGAGTTCGCCATCACCATCGGGTTGCCCGCCGCATCGGCGTAGATGGTGTTGGCTGCGCGGGCGCAGTAAGCCGCAGCGAGGTACTGCTTGCCGAAGTCCCGCAATCCGAAGTAGGTGCCCGTCTGGTAGGAGGTGGCGACGATGCCGTCCGGCTTGAGCACACCCATGCCCATACCGAGCTTGTAGATGCCGTTGGCGAAGCCGATGCTCCACAGCGAGATCATCAGCACGAGCATCTGGATGAAGGAGTAGCCGCTGGTGGATGGCAGCAGTACGGCACCGCCCGCGACGATCCGCACGGGCGTCCAGACCGTGCTCCACGCCTTGCCCATCGCCTCGCCGTCATTGGCGGTGTTGACCGCGCCCATGACGGCCACGTAGGAAACGATGATCGAAGATCGGAAGAGCACACGTCTGAACTCCAGTCACGAATCACCATCTCG
>CALBTT010000142.1 GCA_937967645.1 uncultured Zoogloea sp. | reverse complement strand
TTTTTTTTCAAGCAGAAGACGGCATACGAGGTGGTGATGCGTGACTGGAGTTCAGCCGTGTGCTCTTCCGATCTGAGGGCGACAGCTTCAGCCTGCGTATCGCCGCCGGCGAGGCGCCCCCGGCAGTCGGTGAGACCGTCGCCGGCATCCTCAGCCTGCGCGACGCCGCCGGCCGCCGGCATGACTACCAGGTCGCAGCGGAAGTCGCCGCCGCCGCCCCCGGCACCCTCGACACGGCACTCCCCGCCGCAGCAACGGCGCCCGGCACCACGGCGGCCCCGCCCCCCGCCGCGGACGACACGCTGCAGCTCGGCGCCGCCCTGCTCTTCGCCCTGCTCGGCGGCCTCATCCTCAACCTGATGCCCTGCGTCTTCCCGGTGCTGTCCATCAAGGCCTTGTCGCTCCTCCGCCATGCCCACCAGGCCCCGCGGGAGACCCGTCTGCAGGGCATCGCCTACACCGCCGGCGTACTGGCCAGCTTCAGCCTGCTGGCCGGTGTGCTGGTGGCCCTGAAGGCCGGTGGCGGCGAGGTGGGCTGGGGCTTCCAGTTCCAGTCGCCGGTCTTCGTGCTCGGCGTGGCCTACCTGATGTTCGCCGTGGGGCTCAGCCTGTCGGGCCTGATCACCTTCGGCGCCGGGGCGGCCGGTGCAGGCGCGGGCCTGGCCGACAAGCCCGGCTACGCCGGCAGCTTCTTCACCGGCGTGCTGGCCACGGTGGTCGCCACCCCGTGCACCGCGCCCTTCATGGGCGCCGCCCTCGGCTTCGCCCTGGCCCAGCCCGCCCCGGTGCTGCTGGCCGTGTTCCTGAGCCTCGGCCTGGGCCTGGCCCTGCCCTATCTGCTGCTGTCCTTCTGGCCAGCCCTGCAGCGCCTGCTGCCGCGCCCCAGCGCCTGGATGGAGCGGCTCAAGGAAGGCCTCGCCTTCCCCATGTACGGCGCCGCCGTCTGGCTGGTGTGGGTGCTGGCCCAGCAGGCCGGCCCCAATGCCATCGCCATCGCCCTCGGTGGCATGCTGGCGATCGCCTTCGCCGCGTGGCTCACCCATCACAGTCATGGCGCCCGCCCCCTGGCCCGCCATGGGGGCCGCGGCCTGGCCCTCCTCGCCCTGGCGACAGCCCTCGGCGGCGGCTACCTGGGCGTCAGCGGCGACACGGCCCGCGCCGCCACCACCTCAGCCCAGGCCGACCAGGCCTGGGAGCCCTACACCCAGGCCCGCTTCGACGCCCTGCGGGCCGAGGGCAAGCCGGTCTTCGTGAACTTCACCGCTTCCTGGTGCATCACCTGCCTGGCCAATGAAAAGGTCGCCCTCTCCCGCCCCGAGGTCGAGGCCGCCTTCCGCAAGGCCGGCATCACCTACCTGAAGGGCGACTGGACCAACAAGGACCCGCAGATCTCCGCCCACCTGGCCGACTTCGGGCGTAACGGCGTGCCGCTCTACCTGCTCTACCCGGCCGGCCCGGGCGACCGGTCGGCGGTGCAGGTGCTGCCCCAGCTGCTCACCCCGGCCACCGTGCTGGCCGCCATCGACCATGCCGCCGTGCAGTCCCTCTCTTCGCTCCCCTCTTCATCCCTTGCCAAGGAGTAATGCCCATGTCGTTCGCCCCCCTGCTGCGCCGCAGCCTGCTCGCCGCCAGTGTGTCCTTGTTGTCCACCGGCACCTTTGCCGCCGCCGAGATCGGCCAGCCCGCCCCGGCCTTCAGCGCCCCGGGTGCCGACGGCAAGACCGTCAGCCTGGCCGCCTACAAGGGCAAGACGGTGGTGCTGGAATGGACCAACCACGAGTGCCCCTTCGTCGTGAAGCACTACGAGAGCGGCAACATCCCGCAGCTGCAGAAGGAATTCACCGGCAAAGGGGTGGTGTGGCTGCAGGTGATCTCCTCCGCCCCGGGCAAGCAGGGCCACGTGGACGGCCCGTCGGCCCTCAAGATCAACGGCTTCCGCGATGCGGCCCCCAGCGCCGTGGTGCTCGACCCGGATGGCCGCATCGGCAAGGCCTATGGCGCACAGACCACACCCCACCTCTTCATCGTCGATCCGGCCGGCCAGCTGGTCTACAAGGGCGGCATCGACAGCATCGCCTCGGCCAGCAAATCCGACATCGCCAAGGCGGACAACTACGTGAAGCTGGCCTTCAACGACCTCGGCGCCGGCCACAAGGTCGCCCACGCCAGCACCAAACCCTACGGCTGCTCGATCAAGTACGCCGACTAAGGATCAGGCTGTAGGGGCGGATTCATCCGCCCGCAGGTGCTTGATCAGAGTCCGCGGGCGGATGAATCCGCCCCTACAACCCTCCGTGCCCTGATCAAGCACATACCGTTGATCGACCTCCGCGGGCGACTGAAGCCGCCTCTACAAGCCTCTCCCCGGCATAAGGTTCGCAGAAATTCTTGGTTCCCCCGACGGCCGGAGCGCCCTAGATTACAGGCTTTCATCCAGCCGCCTGGGCTGGAGCCCACCTGTAGCGAGGAGCGCCCGAATGTCCGACGCCGATCTCCACCTGAACACCCTCACCCGCGATTTCCTGGCGCGCCTGCCGGCCGGACGGGTGGCGGGCAAGCAACTCTACCGGGCGCCTGATGGCGGCGTGCTCGGCGACTGGTTCGGCCTGGCCCTGTCCAGCGCCTTCCAGCCCATCGTGGACAGCACCACGGGCCACATCGCCGGCCGCGAGGCCTTCCTGCGCAGCGGCGGCCCCGAGGACCAGGGCCTGTCACCCTGGACCCTGTTCTCCACCGCCGCAGACGATGCCCGGGTAATCGGCCTCGACCGACTCGCCCGCACGGTGCACCTGCTCAATGCCCTGGTGGCGGGCAATGACGCGCCCCTCTTCCTCAACGTGCACGGCCGCCTGCTCGCCGCCGTGGCCGACGACCACGGCCGGGCCTTCCGCCGGGTGGTGGACGCCCTCGGCGTGCGCCCCGACAGCATCGTCATCGAAACCCCGGTGGAAGCCAGCGACCAGCCCGACCTGCTGGCCTTCGTGCTGCGCAACTACCGCAACAACGGCTTCCGGGTGGCGGTCAATGTGGAATCGCCGGCCCAGTGGCAGAGCCTCGCCAGCACGGTGTGGCCCCAGTTCGTGAAGATCGACAGCCGCAAGCTGGGCCGCGGCAACGAAGCCCGCGAACGCCTCAAATGGCTGTCCGCCCTGCGCGAGGACGCCACCCTGATCGTCACCCACATCGAGGATGCGCCCGAGGATTACGCGGCAGAACACACGCTGCTGCAGGGCTATGCACTGGGGCATCCGGCGGCGGGGATTGCGGATGAGAGAGTCGAGGCCAGGGCGGCCTGAGGGACCTTGCCTTGCGTTGCAAGCTGCAACTTGCAGTGCCTTGGCTGGGCGGCTTTCTTTTTTCCACGTTGGACTGGCCGGGAGTTCGCCCTGGCGGGCGACCCTGTCCTTTGCTATGTAGGGGCGGCTTCAGCCGCCCGCAGGTGCTTGATCAGAGTCCGCGGGCGACTGAAGTCGCCCCTACATGGGACGCACGAAAGAAGGTCGCCCGCCGGGGCGAACACCCGGCCAATCCAACGCAAAACAACGGAAAGCCGCCCAGCAGAGGCAGAACGAGCGCAGCCCGCCATCCCGCCCTGCACGCACCACGCCCAATCACGCGTGCAGCCACCGTCGATGCAGGCTACGCGCCGCGTGGTCGAGCAGGTAGCCGAGAAAGCCGATCACCAGGATCGCCGCCATCAGGTCCGAATAGGCCAGCCGGTCACGGGCGTCGAGGATGAAGTAGCCCAACCCCGCCGACACGCCGAGCATCTCGGCCGGCACCAGCACGATCCAGATGATGCCGATGGCCAGGCGCACACCGGTCAGGATGTGGGCGGTGATGCCCGGCAGGATGACCCGCAGCAGGGTCTCCCGGCGGGTGGCCGACAGGCTGCGGGCCAGCAGCAGCCAGTTGGGGTCGAGCTGGGCCACGCCGGAGGCGGTGTTGAGCAGGATCGGCCATACCGCCGCGAAGGCCAGCAGGAAGTACACCGGCGCATCGCCGACCCCCAGCACCATCACCGCGATGGGCATCCATGACAGGGGCGAGATCATCCGCGCAAACTGGAACAACGGCGTGGTGGTACGGGAGAACAGGGGCGACAGGCCAGTGAGCACGCCGAGGGGGATGCCCAGCAGCAGGGCGATCACCAGGCCGACCGCGACCCGCTGCAGGCTGAGCACCACGTGCTCCCACAGGTCGCGGCCCTGCAGCAGGTGCAGTAGCGCCTCGGCGGTGGGGCCGGGAGCGAAGCTGGCCGCCACCGGGGTGACGGCGCCGAGCCAGCCGGCACCGGCCGCCCACAGCAGGGCCGCGGCGAGCAGCCCGGCCCAGGGCAGGAGGGGAAGAAGGACGCCCGCCATCACACCGCCAGCACTTCCTTGCGCAGCAGGTCGGCCGGCAGCCCGAAGGCGGTGGGCCCGCCCACGCTGGCGATGGCCTTGCGGACGAAGCGGTCATCCACCAGGTCGCGGGCCACGAAGCGCGGGTCGAGCTTGCCCAGGAAGGCGTTGTCGCCCTCCACCCTGGTCTTCTGCAGCACGCGCACCAGCTCTTCGGTGTAGGACGCAAAGGGATAGGGCTGGAAGTCGATGCGGCGCTGGTACCAGCCCTTGTTGCGGGCCGCGCCGCTGGCCTCGTAGCTGGCGTAGTCGGTGGTCGCCAGCACCTTGGCCAGCACCTGCGGGCTGTGCGGGGTGTAGCGGTTGTCGTCGGCGCTGGACAGGATCTTGGCCGCCTCGAGCTGGTTGCCACGGGTCCACAGCTGGGCCTTGACGATGGCGTTGGTGACCCGCTGGGCCCATTCGGGGCGCTCGGCGATGTCGCGCTCGGCCAGGAAGGTGACGCAGCAGGCGTGGTTCTTCCAGACATCGCCGGACAGGCGCAGGACCTTGCCGACCCCGGCGGTCTCGGCGGCGGCGTTGAAGGGCTCGGCGACGATGAAGCCGGCGATCGACTTGCCGGCCAGGGCCGAGACCATCTCGGCCGGCGGCAGCACAATCAAATTCACCTCGTTGCGGGCCAGCGCTGCATCCCGCGTGCGGGTCACGGCGGTGAGGCCGTTGGCCTGCAGGATCTGCTGCAGCAGCACGTTATGGATCGAATACCAGAAAGGCACGGCCACAGTCCTGCCGCCCAGCTCGGCGACGCTGTTGGTGCCCGGGGCGACGGTGAGGGCGGAGCCGTTCACGTGGTTCCAGGCCACCACCTTGGCCGGGAAGCGGGTGCCGTAGCGCACCCACAGGGTGGCCGGCGAGAGCAGGTGGATCACATTGACCTGGCCGGCCACGAAGGCCTCGACGATCTGCGCCCAGGTGCGGAACAGGCGCGGCTTCTCCACCGTAAGGCCTTCGGCCTCAAAGAGCTTGCGCGCGTGGGCGATCAGCAGCGGGGTAGCGTCGGTGATGGGCAGGTAGCCGATCTTCACCGGCACGTCGCTGCTGCGGCTCTGGGCCAGGGCATCGCCGGCGCTCAGCAGGGGGGCGGCGACGCTGGCGGCGGTGAGGGCCGACAGGCGCAGGAAGTCGCGTCGGCTCAGGCTGCAGCCGCAGTCGGAGGTCTGGCAGATGTGGATCTTGCGTTCGGAATACTTGGCGTCCATGGGTCGGATCTCCGGAGCGGATTCAAAGGCTGGTGTGGCGCAGGGCGCCGAGGATGGAGAGGCGCAGGGCGGTGACGGCTTCCGGGTGGTCCTCCCGCGGGCGGGGGATGTCCACCGTCCACTCCTGCACGAGGTGGCCGGGGCGGCCGCCCATCAGCAGGATGCGGTCGGCCACCAGGATGGCCTCGTCGATGTCGTGGGTGACCAGCAGCACCGCCGAGTGCCAGCGATGCACCACGTCCACCAGCAGGTCCTGCATCTCGGCGCGGGTGATGGCGTCGAGGGCCGAGAAGGGTTCATCGGCGAACAGCAGCTCGGGCTCGCGGGCCAGGGCCCGGGCCAGCGCGGCGCGCTGGGCCATGCCGCCGGAGAGCTGGGCCGGATAGGCGGCCTCCCGCCCCTTCAGGCCGACGGCCTCGATGGCGGCGGCGACGCGGTCACGCAGGGTCGCCTTGTCGGCGCGCGGCTGGTGGGCGAAATCGAGGCCGAAGCCCACGTTGTCGGCGAGCTTGAGCCAGGGCAGCAGGCTGGGCTGCTGGAACACCAGGGCGCTGCGCGGATGGGGCGCGCTCAGCGGCGCATTGAGGAAGCCGACGCTACCGGCGGCCGGCTTCTCCAGCCCGGCCAGCACCCGCAGCAGGGTGGACTTGCCGCAGCCGCTGCTGCCCAGCAGGGCGACGATCTCACGCCGGCGCACGGCCAGGGAGACGCCCTCGAAGATCGTGCCGATGCCGGCGTGGGCGTAGCTCAGCCCGCGCGCCTCAAGCACCGCCGGGGCCAGCCCGGCGCTGCGGATCACATCGGCCTCGGCCACCGGGCGGTTCATGCCGCCTGCAACGCCGCCTGGCGCGCCAGTTCGCCGTGCAGCTGGGTCAGGCTGGGGGTCACCACCGGCACGAAGAGATCGGAAGAGCGTCGTGTAGGGAAAGAGTGTAGATCTCGGTGGTC
>CALBTT010000141.1 GCA_937967645.1 uncultured Zoogloea sp. | reverse complement strand
CGACCACCGAGATCTACACTCTTTCCCTACACGACGCTCTTCCGATCTGCCGCCACCGGCGCGCGGGGCGCGGCGGCCACGCTGGCGCGGGCCTCGGCCAGGGCGGCCCGCTCGGCCTTGCGGGCCTTGAGCTTGCTCCACAGGCCGACCACGCCCTGGGGCAGGTAGAGGGTGACCAGGATGAACAGCAAGCCCAGGAAGAACAGCCAGTATTCCGGGAAGCTGGTGGTGAACCAGGTCTTGGAGAGATTGACGATACCGGCGCCGAAGACCGGCCCGATCAGCGTGCCGCGCCCGCCCACCGCCACCCAGATGGCGATCTCGATGGAGTTGGCGACGGACATCTCGGAGGGGTTGATGATGCCCACCTGGGGCACGTACAGGGCCCCCGCCAGACCGCACAGCATGGCCGACACGGTCCAGATGAAGAGCTTGTAGTGGAGCGGGTTGTAGCCGATGAACATGACCCGGTTCTCGGCGTCGCGGATGGCGGTGAGGACCTTGCCGAACTTGGAGGCGATGAGCGCCTTGCCGAGCACGATGGTGGCCAGCAGCAGGGTCACCGACAGGCCGAACAGCACCACCCGGGTTTCCGGCGCGGTGATGGAGTAGCCGAGGATGCGCTTGAAGTCGGTGAAACCGTTGTTGCCGCCGAAGCCGGTCTCGTTGCGGAAGAAGAAGAGCATGGCCGCATAGGTGAGGGCCTGGGTGATGATCGAGAAATACACCCCCTTGATCCGCGAGCGGAAGGCGAAGTAACCGAAGATGAAGGCGATCACCCCGGGCACCGCCATGGCCAGCAGCAGGCACCACAGGAAGCTGTCGGTGCCGCCCCAGTACCAGGGCAGTTCCTTCCAGTCGAGAAAGACCATGAAATCGGGGATGTCGGCGCCGTAGCTGCCGTCGCGGCCGATCTGGCGCATCAGGTACATGCCGAAGCTGTAGCCCCCCAGCGCGAAGAACAGGCCGTGGCCGAGGGACAGGATGCCGCCGAAGCCCCAGATCAGGTCCATCGCCACCGCCACCACGGCATAGCAGAGGATCTTGCCGAGCAGGGTGATGACGTAGGTGGAGACGTGCAGCGGATGGCTCTCGGGCAGCATCAGGTGGGCCAGGGGCACCCCGACCCAGGCCACCAGGGCCACGGCGGCGATCGCCAGCCAGCCCTTGGGGCCGAGGCCGGCCACCAGTCTTACGCTTGCAGGTGTGCGCATTGTCGTGCTCCGGGGATCAATCGACGAACCGGCCCTTGAGGGCGAACAGCCCCTGGGGTCGCTTCTGGATGAAGATGATGATGAAGACCAGCACCAGGATCTTGGCGATCACCGCACCAGCCCAGCCTTCGAGGAATTTGGTGACGATGCCCAGGCCGAGGGCCGCCCACACGGCGCCGGCCAGCTGGCCCACCCCGCCGAGCACCACCACCATGAAGGAATCGACGATGTAGCCCTGGCCCATGTCCGGACCCACGTTGGCGATCTGCGACAAGGCCACGCCGCCCAGCCCGGCGATGCCGGAGCCGATGCCGAAGGCCAGGGTGTCGATGCGCGCGGTGGGCACCCCGACGCAGCCGGCCATCGGGCGATTCTGGGTGACGGCGCGGACGAACATGCCCAGGCGGGTCTTGTTCATCATCAGCCACACCAGCAGCAGCACGAAGCCGGAGAAGGCCACGATGATCAGGCGGTTCCAGGGCAGCGACAGGTTCTCCGCCAGCTGCACGCCGCCGGACATCCAGGCCGGGTTGGCCACTTCCACGTTCTGCGCGCCGAAGAGCAGGCGGGCGGCCTGGATCAGCACCAGCGACAGGCCCCAGGTAGCCAGCAGGGTTTCCAGCGGGCGGCCGTAGAGGTGGCGGATCACCGTGCGCTCCATCAGCATGCCCACGGCCGCCGCAACAAAGAAGGCCACCGGCACCGCGGCCAGCACGTAGTAATCGACAAATTCCGGGAACTTCGCCCGGAACAGAGCCTGCATGGCGTAGGCAGAGTAGGCGCCGACCATCAGCAGCTCACCGTGGGCCATGTTGATGACCCCCATCACGCCGTAGGTGATGGCCAGGCCGAGGGCGGCCAGCAGCAGGATGGAGCCGAGGGAGAGGCCGGTGAAGATCTGGCCGGCGGTGTCGCTCCAGGCCAGCCGGCCGTCGATGGCCTTGATGGCGGTCTGGGCGGCCAGGCGCACCTTCTCGTCGGGCTCGACGAAGGCGTCACCCTGCTTGTCGAGCAGGCCCAACAGCATCGCCTTGACCGCTGGACTGGCGGATTCGCCCAGCTCCTGCACGGCCTTCAGGCGCACCGCAGCGTCGGAGCTGCCGAGGCTGGCTTGGGCGTGCAGGCGCACCAGGATGTCCTTGATGGTGGCGTCCTGCTCGTGGGCCAGGGCCTTGTCGAGCAGCGGCAGCAACACCGCGCCGTCACCCATGTCGGCGAGGAGCAGCCTGGCGGCGGCCAGGCGCTCGGCAGTGTCGGAGGAGAACAGGCGCAGCGCCGCCAGGGCGCCATCGACCTGCTGGCGCAGGCTGTTGTTGAGGCTGATGGATTCGGGATTGGCCGGGGCCGGCTTGATGGCCGCGCCGCTGGCGGCATCGAGCACCAGCTCGCCGGCCACGATGAGCAGGCGCTCACCGGCCACCGCCACCGCATCCTCGGACAGGGCCTTGAGCAGGCGCTGGGCGTCGGCATCGTCGCCGGCAGCGGCCAGGCCGGCCACGGCGGCCTGCTTCGCCTCGAAATCGTCGGAGGCCAGGCCCTTGAGGATGGCCGGGTCCAGCGCGGCACCGGCGCTGCCGGCCCACAGGGCGGCCGCCAGCCACAGCAGCGAGAGTATTCGTTTCATGGGTGTTCCCCGGGTACGGGTGGTGCAGGGGCGGCTTCAGCCGCCCGCGGACTTCGATCAACGGACCGTGCCGGTTTGGCGGGTCGCGGGCGGCTGAAGCCGCCCCTACAGGGCCCCTCAGGGCCCCTACAGGTCTGCCGGCTTACAGCTTCTGCTTGCTTTCGTTGCCCGGGATGAAGGGGCTCCAGGGCTGGGCGCGGATCGGGCCCTTGGTCTTCCAGACCGTGTTGAACTGGCCATCGGCCTTGATCTCGCCGATGAAAACCGGCTTGTGCAGGTGATGGTTGGTCTCGTCCATCTTCAGGGTGAAGCCGGACGGGGCCTTGAAGGTCTGCCCTGCCATGGCAGCGATGACCTTGTCGGTATCGGTGGACTTGGCCTTCTCGACGGCCTGGGCCCACATGTGGATGCCGACGTAGGTGGCTTCCATCGGGTCGTTGGTGACCACGCTGTCGGCCTTCGGCAGCTTGGCCTTCTTGGCCCAGTCGCGGTACATCTTGATGAACTTGTCGTTCTCGGGGTTCTTCACCGACATGAAGTAGTTCCACGCCGCCAGATGGCCGACCAGCGGCTTGGCATCGACGCCGCGCAGTTCTTCCTCGCCCACCGAGAAGGCCACCACCGGCACGTCCTTGGCCTTCAGGCCGGCGTTGCCCAGCTCCTTGTAGAAGGGCACGTTGGAGTCGCCGTTGATGGTGGAGATCACCGCCGTCTTCTTGCCCTCGCCGGCAAACTTCTTGATCTTGGCGATGATGGTCTGGTAATCCGAGTGACCGAAGGGGGTGTACTCCTCCATGATGTCCTCGTCCTTCACGCCCTTGCTGTGCAGGAAGGCGCGCAGGATTTTGTTGGTGGTGCGGGGGTACACATAGTCGGTGCCGAGCAGCACGAAGCGCTTGGCCGAACCGCCTTCCTTGCTCATCAGGTATTCCACCGCCGGGATGGCCTGCTGGTTGGGGGCGGCACCGGTGTAGAAGACGTTCTTCTCGAGCTCTTCACCCTCGTATTGCACCGGGTAGAAGAGCAGGCCGTTGAGTTCCTTGTAGACCGGCAGCACCGACTTGCGCGACACCGAGGTCCAGCAGCCGAAAGTCACCGCGACCTTGTCCTGGGACAGCAGCTGACGGGCCTTCTCGGCGAACTTGGGCCAGTCGGAGGCCGGATCCACCACCACCGGCTCGAGCTTCTTGCCGAGCACACCGCCCTTGGCGTTGATTTCCTCGATGGTCATCAGCGCGGTTTCCTTTAGGGCGGTCTCGGAGATGGCCATGGTGCCGGACAGGGAATGCAGGATGCCCACCTTGATGGTGTCGGCGGCGTAGGCACTGGCGGACAGGCCACCGATGGCGGCGATGGAGGCGGACAGTACGGCGGCCTTGATGAAGGAACGGCGGTTTTGCATCGAAGACTCCTTGGTCAGTGGTTTCGGTGTAATGCGGTGCAGCAATGGAGCGCAGGTTACGGAGCGCTCCCCAACGCCGGAATACGTCAGATTGCGTAGGTGCTGCGTAGTCCGCGCGGGGTGGGCCGGCGTCGGCTAGAATCGGGGCGATCCAAACCTCTGAAAACGCGCCCCGCAGCCATGTCCCTACCCGATCCCGCAGAAGTCGACCGTCTTCTCAAGGGCATCAGCATTCCGCCCCGCCCTGAAGTCCTGACACGCCTGCAGAAGGAGATCGAATCACCGAACATGTCGCTGACGACGGTGGCCCAGATCATCAACAGCGACGTGGCCCTCGCTGCCGCGGTCATGAAGGTGGCCAATTCGCCGGGCTTCGGGCTGAGCCGCAAGGTCAGCACCGTGCAGCAGGCCATCCCGGTGCTGGGCTCGCGCACCCTGGCCAGCCTGGTGGCCGGCGTCACCCTGCGCAACAGCCTGTCCGGCGGCGCGGTGCGCCTGGACCGCTTCTGGGACTCGAGCCTCCGCTGCGCCCAGCTGTGCGCCCGGCTGACCCGCGAATTCCGCGGGGTGCCGGCCGAGCATGCGTACACCTTCGGGCTGTTTCACGATTGCGGCATCGCGGTGCTGATGCAGCGCTTCCCGGACTACCGGGACACCCTGCAGTTGGCCAACAGCGACACCAGCCGGCCTTTCACCGAAGTCGAGGAGGCCCGCCATGCCACCCACCATGCGGTGATCGGCTACCTGCTGACCCGCAACTGGGGCCTGCCGGAGGACATCAGCCAGGCCACCCTGCTGCATCACGACCTGAGCATCTTCGAGGGCAATGCCGACGCCACCGCGGCCCGCTGCCGGACCCTGGTGTCCCTGGCGGAGCTGGCCGGCTGCTTCGTGGGCAGCTTCATGCGCATGAACGAAGACTCCAGCTGGACCCGCAGCCGCTCCGCGGTGATGGCTCACCTGGGCCTGGGCGAGAACGATTTCCACGATCTGCGCGAGATGGCCTTCGAACTCCTCGAACAGCTGTAAGCGCAGCACCGCCCCCTCTGCCCATGCACCCCGCAGCCCTCCCGATCTATCCCGTCAGCGCGATCCGCGACCTCGAAGCCCTGGCCATCCCGGGCGCCGTGCCACCGCTGATGGAGCGGGCCGGCGAGGCCGCCGCCGCGCTGGCCCTGTCCCTGCTGAAGGCGCCCGCCGCGGTGCTGATCACCTGCGGTCCGGGCAACAACGGCGGTGATGGCTTTGTGATGGCCCGCCTGCTGCGCCAGGCCGGCTACCCTGTCCAGACCGCCTTCGCCGCGGATCCTGCACGGCTGCCTGCAGATGCCGCCGCCGCCCACGCCGCCTGGCGGGCCGCCGGCGGAGAGACCGTGCCCGAGCTGCCGCCCGCACCGCCCGGCGGCTGGGCGCTGGTCGTGGATGCGCTGTTCGGCATCGGCCTGCAGCGCCCGCTGGAAGGCCGCTACGCCGCCTGGATCGACACCCTCAATGCCCAGCCCTGCCCTCGCCTGGCCCTGGACATCCCGAGCGGCCTCGACGCGGATACCGGACGCTGCCTCGGCCCCTGCTTCACCGCTACCCACACCCTGAGCTTCATCGCCCTCAAGCCGGGCCTGCTGACCCTCGACGGGCCGGATCAATGCGGTGAGGTGCAGGTGGCCAAGCTCGGACTGGATCCGCAAGCCCTGCTCGCGGCCCCCGGCGCCAGCATCACGCCCCGACTGTTCGAGGCCCGTCTGCACCCCCGCCGCCGCAACTCCCACAAGGGCAGCCATGGCGACGTGGTGGTGATCGGCGTCGCTCCGGGCATGGTCGGCGCTGCGCTGCTGGCTGGGCGGGCCGCCGCCCTCATGGGCGCCGGACGGGTGCTGATCGGCCTGCTCGACCCCACCGCGCTGAGCGTGGACCCGCTGCGCCCGGAGCTGATGTTCCGCACCGCCTCCGCCCTCCTCGAAGCCCCCCTGCCCGGCGCCCTGGTGGTCGGCCCCGGCCTGGGCCAGTCGGACGCGGCGGCCGGACTCGTGGATCGGGCCATCGCCCTGCCGGCCCCCCTCCTCCTCGATGCCGACGCCCTGAACCTGGTGGCCCTGTCCCCCCCTCGCCAGGCAGCCCTGGCCCAGCGGTCGCACCCTACCCTGCTCACGCCCCACCCGGCCGAGGCCGCGCGTCTCCTGGGCTGCAGCACCGCCGAGGTGCAGGCCGACCGCATCGCCGCCGCGCAGCAGATCGCCCGCCGGCTGCAGGCCTGGGTGGTCCTGAAAGGCTGCGGCAGCATCGTGGCGGCACCGGATGGTGCCTGGTGGATCAACACCAGCGGCAACCCGGCCATGGCCACGGCAGGCATGGGCGACGTGCTCAGCGGTCTGATCGGCACGCTCCTGGCCGGCGGCTGGCCGGCCGGCGAGGCCTTGCTGGCCGGCGTGCACCTGCACGGCTGCGCCGGCGATCACCTGAGCAGGACGCTGAACATCGACTGTGGCCTGCTGGCCGACGAGATGTCCGCCGCAGCCCGTCACTGCTTCAATGCCTGGATCCGCCCACCCAACTCAGGTGACGCGGCCATCCGGCAAGCCCCGGCGTCGCCTTGAACCTCCTGCCGTCCTCTTTGTCCCTTCCGCCCGTATCCACTTCGTGAGTCATCCGCAACGCCCGCTGCTCGGGGCCGGCCTGGCCATGGTCGCCCTGGTCCTCTTCGTGCTCCTGGACGCCACGGCCAAGCATCTGAGCAGCCGCTACCCGGTGCCCCTGCTGATCTGGGCGCGCTACACCGTCCATCTGGCCCTGATGCTGGTCCTGCTCGGGCCCCGCCTGCGGTCACGCCTGTACCGGACCGGCCGGCCCCTGCTCCACCTCCTGCGCGCCGGGCTGCTGCTGGGCACCAGTCTGTGCGGGCTGGCGGCCTTCAAGCGCCTGCCCCTGGCCGAAGCCACGGCGGTGATCTTCGCCTCGCCGGTCATCGTCGTGCTGCTGGCCCGCCCCCTGCTGGGTGAGCGGATCGGCCCCTGGCGCAGCACCGCCGTGGTGATGGGCTTCGCTGGCGTGCTGTTGGTCGCCCGGCCGGGCGGTGGCCTGGGCCCGGAGGGCATCACCTACGCACTGGCTGCCGCCGTGTTCTACGCGGTCTACCAGATCCTGACCCGCAAGATATCGCGCACAGAAAGCCCGGTCACCCTGCTCTTCCATACCGCGCTCACCGGCAGCGTGGTGATGAGTGCGGCCCTGCCCGGCTTCGATCACGGCCCGACGCCCGGCACCTGGGAATGCCTGCTCTTCCTGGCGATGGGCTCGCTGGCGGCCTCCGCCCACTTCCTGCTCACCAAGGCCTTCCGGGAGGCGCCCGCCTCCCTGCTGTCGCCCATGCTGTACGTGCAGATCGTCTGGGCGACCCTGTTCGGCTGGCTGGTCTTCGGCCAGGTCCCGGATGCGGTCGCCCTCGCCGGGATGGTCGTGATCGGCATGGCCGGCATCCTGATCGCGGTGGACGGCCGGCGTAGCAGCCGGACCGGACCGGTGGTCTGACCCGACACGGCCTTCTAGGGATGTTCCGTCAGCGGGCTTTAAGGGCTTCGATCGCAGGCGGATAGCCGCCCGCCGCCGCGGCCTTGAGCCAGCGCAGGGCCTCCGCGGGATCCCGCGGCTGCCCAACCCCCGTATCCAGCATCACCGACAAGGCATAACCCGCCTCGCTCTCCCCCGCTTCCGCAGCACGACGGAAAAGCCGGGCCGCCTCATCCAGGTTCCTGGGCATCCCACGCCCTGCCTCATGCAGCCAGGCCAGCCGGGTCATACCGCGCGGGTCGCCCTCATCAGCCAGCCCCTGGTAGGCCGCCACGGCATCGACGAGGTTGCCGTCAGCCTCGAGGCGCCGGGCCTCGGCCAGCCGTCGCTCGCGGGGACCGAGAGGCGTCACGCTGCGCCCATCGAGCACCGCCAGTTGCGTCGCCGCCTCCTCATCGCCCATCTCCGCCGCCAGAGTCAGCCAACGCCGCGCTGCGACGAGGTCTGGCGCACCCAACCGGTTCCCCTGCAGAGAGATGCCCAGACGCAAGGCGGCATTGCGACTCCCCGCCAACGCCGCCTGCTCGTAGCGGCGACGCGCTTCTGCAGCATCCCTGGGCTCCCCCAGGCCATCCTCGGCCAGGATTCCGAGGTTGAACCAGGCCTCCCCCATGCCGCGCTCCGCAAGTGCCGTCCAGATCTGGCGGGCTTCGGCGTAGTGGGCCATCTTGAACTCAGCGTATCCCTTGTAGAGCCCGATCGCCGGCCGGCGGATCACGTCGGCAAGCTCATCTTCCCCAAGCAACTCCGCCTGGGCCAGGGGGGCCATCACAGCCAGCAACAATGCTGCACTCCACCTGCAGCGGGTCAGTCCAAGCACCATCTTGTCTCCGTTGTCGTTGAACGGCCCACGCCCTGCACCTTCATAGAACCGGGTGCAGTGAACGCGGCCTGCCTGTTTGAACCCCCATCGTCGCAGGAAAACACCCATTGCGATGGACCTGGGGGAAACCTGCAAATATATTCTCAAATCTTCTTGACACACCCTGGACTCGTGCCTATAATTCTTCCTCATCACCTGCCGGGCGGTTAACTCAGCGGTAGAGTGCCACCTTCACACGGTGGAAGCCACTGGTTCGATCCCAGTACCGCCCACCAAATTTGGAATGAAGAAGGTTTTAATTTCTTCATTCAATAAAAAAAGCGCCTTCGGGCGCTTTTTTATTTCCGCCCTCGCCGCTCGCGCAATCAAGACGCACCGCGACCGAATAAGGTCGCAATTCCCCCTCCCCACCTTCGATTCAATCAAGACCTGACCGCCTCGCAAATGGCGGCGCGCAATACAAACCTTCCCCCATCGCACACAAAAAGGGATCACGCAGAAAGAAGAGTGATTCAGCAAGCGGCCTGACAGACCAGGAGACGGGAAACCCATTGATTCAATAGGCGAGACCCAATCCGGCGCTGAAAACAAAAAAGCCACTCTTTCGAGTGGCTTTTCCGCGGGATTGATGGTCGGGGAAAGAGGATTCGAACCTCCGGCCCCTGCGTCCCGAACGCAGTGCTC
>CALBTT010000140.1 GCA_937967645.1 uncultured Zoogloea sp. | reverse complement strand
GCGGCATCCAGTTCCGCATCCTCAACGCCAGCAAGGGCCCGGCCGTGCGCGCCACCCGCGCCCAGGCCGACCGCGTCCTGTACAAGGCGGCGATCCGCAGACGCCTCGAGAACCAGCCTAATCTGTCTCTGTTTCAGCAGGCCGTGGACGACATCATGGTGGTCGGCGACCGGGTCACCGGCGTGATCACCCAGATCGGCCTGCGCTTCGAGGCCCCCACCGTGGTGCTGACCGCCGGCACCTTCCTGAATGGCCTGATCCACGTGGGCCTGCAGAATTACTCCGCCGGCCGCGCCGGCGACCCGCCGGCGATCAGCCTCGGCCAGCGCCTCAAGGAGCTCGCCCTGCCCCAGGGCCGCCTCAAGACCGGCACCCCCCCGCGGCTGGATGCACGCAGCATCGACTTCTCCGTGATGGAGGAGCAGCCCGGCGACGATCCGGTACCGGTCTTCAGCTTCCTCGGTCAGGCCAGCCAGCACCCGCGCCAGCTGCCCTGCTGGATCACCAGCACCAACAGCCGCACCCACGACATCATCCGCGCCAACCTCGACCGCTCGCCCATGTATTCGGGCGTGATCGAGGGGGTCGGCCCGCGCTACTGCCCGAGCATCGAAGACAAGATCCATCGCTTCGCCGACAAGGACAGCCACCACGTATTCCTGGAGCCCGAGGGCCTGGACACCCACGAGATCTACCCCAACGGGATCTCCACCAGCCTGCCCTTCGACGTCCAGCTGGACATCGTGCGCTCGATCAAGGGCCTGGAGAACTGCCACATCCTGCGCCCGGGCTACGCCATCGAATACGACTACTTCGATCCGCGCAACCTCAAATCCAGCCTCGAGACCAAATCCATCGGCGGGCTCTTCTTCGCCGGCCAGATCAACGGCACCACCGGCTACGAGGAAGCCGCCGCCCAAGGGCTGCTGGCCGGCCTCAACGCCGCCCTGCAGGTCAAGGGCCAGGACGCCTGGTGCCCGCGCCGGGACGAAGCCTACCTGGGCGTGCTGGTAGACGACCTGATCACCCGCGGCGTCACCGAACCTTACCGCATGTTCACCTCCCGCGCGGAGTTCCGCCTGAGCCTGCGGGAGGACAACGCCGACCTGCGCCTCACCGAGGCCGGCCGCCGCCTGGGCCTGGTGGACGACCTGCGCTGGGCCGCCTTCTGCGCCAAGCGCGAAGCCATCGACCGCGAAACCGCCCGCCTGCGCGCCACCTGGGCCACCCCCGTGAAGGTGCCGGCCGAAGCCGCCGAGGCGGTGCTCGGCAAGTCCATCGAACGGGAGTATTCCTTCTTCGACCTGCTGCGCCGTCCGGGCGTGAGCTATTCCGCCCTGATGACCCTGCCCTGCGCCCCCGAGGCCCCCGAGACCGATCCCCAGGTGGTCGAGCAACTCGAGATCGCCGCCAAATACCAGGGCTACATCGACCGCCAGCTGGACGAAGTCGCCCGCCAGGCCGACGCCGAGGCCACCCGTCTGCCCGCCGACCTCGACTACGCCACGGTGCGTGGCCTGTCCAAGGAGGTCCAGGGCCGCCTCAACCAGCACAAACCCGAAACCATCGGCCAGGCCAGCCGCATCCAGGGCATCACCCCGGCGGCCATCAGCCTGCTGCTGGTGTGGCTCAAACGCAGCGAGCTGGCCCGCGGCCGGGAGCAACGATCCGCATGAGCGCCCTGCAGACCCTCGAACAAGGCATCGCCGCCCTCGGCCTCAGCCTGGCTCCCGACGTACAGGCGCGCCTGCTCGCCTTCGGCCAGCTGCTGATCAAGTGGAACAAGGTCTACAACCTCACCGCGATCCGCGATGAAGGGCAGGTGGTCACCCACCACCTGCTCGACTCCCTGTCGGTGCTGCCGCAACTCGAAGGCATCAACCGGCTGGTGGACGTGGGCTCCGGCGGCGGCCTGCCCGGCGTGGTGCTGGCCCTCTGCCGGCCCGACCTGCAGGTGGACTCGGTCGAGACGGTGCAGAAGAAGGCGACCTTCCAGAACCAGGCGAAGATCGAGCTCAAGCTGCCCAACTTCCGTGCCCATCACGCGCGCATCGAAAACTGGCGTCCGGCCTACGCCCCGGACGCCCCCGACGGGATCATCTCCCGCGCCTTCGCCGACCTGGCCGACTTCGTGAACCTCACCGCCCACCTGGCCGGCCCCGACACCCGCATCCTGGCCATGAAGGGGGTCTATCCGGCCGACGAGATCGCCCGCATCCCCCAAGGCTTCGCCCTGGACGCCAGCCTGCCGCTGCACGTCCCCGGCCTCGACGCGGAACGCCACCTCATCATCGTGAAACGGACCTGAGCCCATGGCCCGCATTTTCTGCATTGCCAACCAGAAGGGTGGCGTCGGCAAGACCACCACCTGTGTCAATCTGGCCGCCGGCCTTGCCTCTGCCGGCCAGCGCGTGCTGCTGGTGGACCTGGACCCTCAGGGCAACGCCACCATGGGCTGCGGCATCGACAAGCGCAGCCTGAGCAAATCCATCTACCACCTGCTGGTCGGCCTGTGCACCGTGGCCGAATCGCGGATCCGCTCCGAATCCGGCGGCTTCGACGTGATCCCGGCCAACCGCGACCTGGCCGGCGCCGAAGTCGAGCTGGTCGGCCTCGACCGCCGTGAGAACCGCCTGCGCGACGCCCTGGCCCTGCACCAGTCCGAATACGACTTCGTGCTCATCGACTGTCCGCCCTCCCTGTCGCTGCTCACCCTCAACGGCCTGTGCGTCGCCAACGGGGTGATCATCCCCATGCAGTGCGAGTACTACGCCCTTGAAGGCCTCTCCGACCTGGTCAACTCGATCAAGAAGGTGCACGCCAACCTCAACCGGGACCTGTCCATCATCGGGCTCCTGCGGGTCATGTTCGACCCCCGGGTGACCCTCCAGCAACAGGTCTCCGCCCAGCTCGAAAGCCACTTCGGCGACAAGGTGTTCAAGGCCATCGTGCCCCGCAACGTGCGCCTCGCCGAGGCCCCCAGCCATGGCATCCCCGGCGTGGTCTTCGATCGCAGCGCCAAGGGAGCCCAGGCCTACCTGGCCTTCGCCAAGGAAATGATCGAGCGCGTCAAGACTCTCTGAACCTCAAGATGGCATCTCCCAAACTCAAAGGCCTCGGCCGCGGCCTGGACGCCCTCCTCGCCGCCAACAACGACTCTGACCAGAACGAAGGCGAGCTGCAGAGCCTGCCCGCTGGCGAGTTGCAGCCTGGCAAGTACCAGCCGCGGACCCGCATGGACCCAGGCTCCCTCGAAGAACTGGCGGCATCGATCAAGACCCAGGGGGTGATGCAGCCCATCCTGGTGCGCCCCATCGGCGGCCTCTTCGACGCCAAGCGCTACGAGATCATTGCCGGCGAGCGCCGCTGGCGCGCGGCGCAGCTGGCCGGGCTCACCAGCGTACCCTGCCTGGTACGGGAGATCCCGGACGAGGCCGCGCTGGCCATGTCGCTGATCGAGAACATCCAGCGGGAAGATCTCAACCCGCTGGAAGAGGCGGCGGGCATCCAGCGCCTCATCGATGAATTCGAGATGACCCACCAGCAGGCCGCCGACGCGGTCGGGCGCTCCCGCCCGGCCGCCTCCAACCTGCTGCGCCTGCTGCAACTGGCCCCTCAGGTCCAGGAGCTGCTGATGGCCGGTGACATCGACATGGGCCACGCGCGGGCCCTGCTGCCCCTCGACGGCGCCGGCCAGGTCGGCCTCGCCAACCTGATCGCCGCCCGCGGCCTGTCGGTGCGGGAAACCGAGCGCCTGGTGCACCAGGCCCTCAACCCCAAGGCCAAAGCCGAAGTCCCCCCGCCGGACCGGGACATCCTGCGCCTGGAGGAAGACATTGCCGACCGCATCGGCGCGACCGTGAAGATCAAGGCCAACAAGAAGGGGGTCGGTGCGGTGACGATCCAGTTCGGCAGCCTGGATCAGCTGGACGGCCTGCTGGAACGACTCAACCTGAAATCCTGAGCCCAGGCCGACGCTGCAGCCGGACGTGCTCAGGCCTCGTCGCGATCGAGCAGCTGGCTGATCAGCGAACGCTTGCCCGCCTGGCGTTTGGCGCCCTGGGATTTATCGTGGGGCCCGGCCTTGCGCTGCAGTGCAGGCACCACCAGTGGATTGCGCGGCCCCTTGGGCGCGCCCCGCCCCGGCCCCTGGTCGGGGCCGCGGAAAACCAGCTTCTGGCGGGTGCCAAGGGTCCGGTTGGCCATCTTCAGACAGTGGGGTGGGCCACCGCCAGCTCGCGCAGGGTGGCCTCTTCGGTGATGCCGGAGGTTTCGGCAAAGCAACCATCCAGCGGGCACTGCCGACCGGGCGGACACTCATGCTCGGCGGCACATTGGCGTTGAGTCTGGTCGGTCAGGACCATCTCGCGGACCGCTTCGCAGCGGCTGATCGGCGAATCGATGAAGCACATGGTCTTTCTCCCTTGATATCTACTTCCAGTGTAGATGCCCGGAGAAAAATTACCTTAACAACAACAGGGTTTTTACCCTCGCGGCTACCAGTTCTGCGGCAGCTTGCGGCAGATGATGATGCGGTGCTGTTCAAGCTCCACGTAGCCTCCCGAGACCAGGTCACGCAGGATACGATTCACCATCTCCCGGGATGCACCGACCATGTTGGCCAGATCCTGCTGGGTCAGGCGGCGGTCGATCTGCATCACACCGTCCTTCTCCACGGCCAGGGAATTGAAGACGCGGGAGATCCGCCCGAAGACATCCACCAGGGCCAGCGAGCGGACGCTCTCGGTCAGGGTGCGGATGCGCCCCACCAGATTACGCACCACCATCTGCATGCAGGCGGGATGAACTTCGATCAAGGCCAGGAACGCCGAGCGCGGAATCTGCAATACTTCGCTCTTGGTTACGGCGGCCACCGAGGCAGACCTGGGCGCTTCGTCGAGCAAGGCCAGCTCGCCGAAGTAATCACCCGGATCGAGTAGCGAAAGCGTCACCTCGCGCCCCGCGTTGTCGGTGAGGAAGGCCTTCAGGGCGCCGCTCTGCACCACGAACAGGCTGTTGCCCTCGTCGCCTTCGGACACCACGATGGTATTGGCTGCAAACGTGCGCACACGCGAGCGCTCCATCAACAACTCGGCATGTTCGTCGGTCAGCCCCTCGAACAGATCCACCCGATCCAGATACTTCACAACTTTCCCCTCGATGACCGTTCACTGCAGAGACTAGATTGTTGCCGCGCCTCGACAAAACACTCTTCGGACTGCTGCTGGCCTCGCTCCTGGCGATGGCCGCCCTGCAGTTGTCGCCGGTACGGAACCTTGAACAAGGCACCGGCCTGGGTCTTTTGTATGCGCTGCGCGGCACGCGCCAGCCGCCCTCCGAAGTCGTGATTATAACCCTCGATTCCGGCTCGGCCCGGGCCCTGGGCCAGTCGGAGCGCCCGGAACGCTGGCCCCGCCACCTGCACGCCCGCCTGGTGGAGGGGCTTGCTGCCCGCGGAGCCCGCGTCATAGGTTTCGACATCCTCTTCGAACGGGCCCGCGAGGCGCCCGGCGACCAGGCCCTGGCCACCGCCCTGCAGCGGGCCGGCAACGTGGTGTTGATGGAAGGCGTCACCCGGGAGGGCGTCCCGGGCCCCGACGGCAAGGTGGTCGCCCACGTGGACCGGATCACCCGCCCCCTGCCGCTGCTGGCCGATGCCGCCTGGGCCAGCGGCCCCTTCCTGATGCCCAAGACGCCGGAGGGCGTCATCGAGTTCTGGGGCTTCGTGCCGAGCATTGGAGACCATCCATCGCTGCCCATGCTGATGGCCCAGCTGATGACCGCCGGCTCACCGGCCGCCATCTCACCGGCTCCCGACATCCGACTGCGCCCCCTGAACCTGTACGGCCCCCTCGGCACCCTCCGCACCATCCCCTACAGCCGGGCCCTCGAACTGATCGCCGACCCACAGGCCGGCGATGCCGCCTTTCGCGGCAAGGCCGTGCTGATCGGCTTCTCGGAGTTCAACCAGTCCCGCCAGGCCGACATCTTCCGCACCCCCTACAGCACCGCCGACGGCATCGACCTGAGCGGCGTCGAACTATGCGGCACGGCACTGGCCAACCTGCTCGACGGCAGCGGCCTGCGCGAGCCTGAAGAAGCCGGCCTGATGCTCGCGCTCCTCGCCTGGACCACCACCCTGGCACTGCTGTGGCGCCTTGCCCGGACCGGCCCGGCGCTGCTGCTGAGCGTACTGCTGGGAGCCGCCTGGATCGGGGGCGCCGCGTGGAGTTTTGGCAGCCTCAACCTGTGGCTGCCGGTGATCCTCCCCGGCATCGCCGCCCCCCTCCTCACCAGCGCCCTCGGAATGGCCCTGCATCTGCGCGCCGACCGCCGCCGCGAGCGGATGCTCGAGAAGGCCCTGGAGCTTGGCCTCAGCCGCCAGGGCAGTGAAAAGCTCGCCACCCTGCTGGCCGGCCATGCGGAGGGGCGCAGCGCCCATGGCGTCTGCCTGTGCAGCGACATCGAGGCCTACACCAGCCTGTCGGAGCGCATGAGCCCCGCCAGCACGCGTGAGACCCTGAACCGCTACTTCTCGGTGTTCATTCCGGTCATCGAAGCTCACGGCGGCCACGTCATGGACATCGTCGGCGATTCCGCCATGTGCCTGTGGCTGATCGACGGCAATCCCGCCCGGGCATGCCGGCAGGCCCGGGCCGCTGCCCTCGAACTGCATCGACGCATGAATGAAGCCCCCCTCGATGACGACACCGCCCTGCCGACCCGCTTCGGCCTGCACCTGGGCCCGGTCTTCCTGGGCGACATCGGCTCCGCCGGACACCGGGAGCTGCGTGTGGTGGGCGACATCGTCAACACCGCCAGCCGCATCCAGAGCGCCAACAAGCCCCTCGGCACCCGCATCCTCGCCTCCGCCGAGGTCTGCCAGGCCACCGGCGAGGCCAGCCCGGAGGTGGGCCAGGCCCGCCCCCTCGGCCGTTTCCTGCTGGCCGGCAAGCAGACCACGCTCGACCTCTACGAGATCCGGGAGCGCGCGCTGCCGGGCGATGCCATGCGGCAATTCGAAGCGGCCCGCGGCGAACTGCTCAGCGCCCCCGGCACGGCCCGGGACCGGCTCAAGGATGTCCTCACCTGGAGCCCCGGTGACGGTCCAACCCGCTTCTACCTGCAGCGTGCCCTCGATCGCCTGGCCGGCGAAAACCTGCCCGACCGGAGCGACTGCATCGTGCTCGACACAAAATAGGCAACAAAACGCGCCTGAATCAGCGCCAGGCGTGTAGGTCACATTCATTTACAGCTAATATCCTTGACGGGACATCGTTCCTGAACTTCAGCTCATTCCACCGCATCCGCCCATGCAGAATCCCATCCCTCTGCCCGCCTCCGCGGCACTCCGCCCCCTCGTCACCGGGATCGCGCTGGCCTTCGCCAGCCTGTCCCTGCCCGTGCTGGCCTGCGACCCGCCCGCCGGGCGCCTGACCGCCACCGAAGGTCGCGTCGAAGTCCGCTCCGCGGCAGGCGGCGCGTGGCAGCCCGCCACCCTGCGGCAAGGGCTGTGCCCCGGCGACCAGGTCGCCATCCGCGGCGCCGGCCGGGCCGCCGTAGTGCTGTCCCAGGACGTGCTGATCAGGCTGGACCGGGACTCCACCCTGACCCTGCCGCCCAGCGCGGCCAGCGGCGAGTTGGGCCTGCAGAAGGGCATCGTGCATGTGATCAGCCGCTTCAACCGGCGCTTCGGCATCATCACCCCCTTCGTCAACGCCTTCGTGGACGGCACCGAATTCACCGTATCCACTGACGACGCCCAATCCCGCGTGGTGGTGGCAGAAGGCCATGTGCGCACCGGCAACCGTGCCGGCGAACAACGCATCGGCGCCGGCGAGGCCATCGAGGCGCGGGCTGGCGGTGCCCCCGCGGCAATCAGCGTGAGGCCCCTCGACGCGGTGGCCTGGGCCATCCATTACCCGCAGGTCTATCGCCTGTCCGCCCAGGATCTGGCGGCCTACCCCGAAGCCACCCGGGCGCGCCTCGCCCAGGCCCAGCAGGACGCCGCCGCCGGCCGCTTCACCGCGGCCCTGGACGCCCTGGAGACCCTGCCGGACAGCAGCACGCGGCCCGACCTGGCCGCCCTGAAGGCCGGCAGCCTGCTCGGCCTTGGCCAGGTGGACACCGCCCTGGCCCTGCTCGACCGCTTCCCCGCTGATGCCCACGCCGGCCTGGGCGCCGTGCGCGCAGATCGGAAGAGCACCCGTCTGAACTCCAGTCACGAATCACCATCTCGTAT
>CALBTT010000139.1 GCA_937967645.1 uncultured Zoogloea sp. | reverse complement strand
TGGGCGTGCAATTCACCTCCACCCTGATGCCCGGGCTGCCCTGGGAGATCCGCCCACTCGAACCGTCCATCGAGATCCACCCGGGTGAACTGCGCACCACACGCTTTCTGGTGCGCAATCTGTCCGACAAGACCATCGTGGGGCAGGCCGTGCCCAGCGTTTCGCCCACCATCGCGGCCCGCCACTTCAAAAAGCTCGACTGCTTCTGCTTCACGCAACAGACCCTCGCCCCCGGAGAAAGCCGCGAGATGGCCCTGACCTTCATCGTCGATGGTGACATCGGCGAGGAGATCAGCGAGCTGACTCTCGCCTACGCCTTCTTCCCCGCCCCGAATCCATCCTAGGGAGCCCGCCTTGAACGCCTCGCCCGCCAACACTGCAGCGCCCCACGCCACCCACTACTACGTTCCGCAACCCAGCCTTTACCCCTTCTTCCTGTCGGGCGGCATGTTCATGCTGGCCCTGGGCTTCATCCTGCTGATGAACAAGTTCGCCCCTGGCCCCTGGGTCATGGCGGCGGGCACGGCAGTCATCATCGCGGTGCTGTTCAAGTGGTTCGGCGCGGTGATCACCGAGAACCAGCGCGGCGCCTACACCGACTGGGAAGACAAGTCCTTCCGGCAGGGCATGATCTGGTTCATTGGCTCCGAGGTGATGTTCTTCGCGGCCTTCTTCGGCGCCCTGTTCTATTGCCGGGTGCTCTCGGTACCGGCCCTGGCGGGCATGGACCCGGCCTTCACCCTCTACAAGGACTTCACCGCGGCCTGGCCCACCTCGGGCCCCAAGGGTGCCAGCTTCACCCCGATGGGCGCCTGGGGCATCCCGGCGATCAACACCGCCCTGCTGCTGACCTCGGGCGTCACCCTGACCTGGGCCCACTGGGGCCTGATGAAGGGCAAGCGCGCCCAGCTCAATCTGGGCCTGATCCTCACGGTGCTGCTGGGCGTCGTCTTCCTGGGCTTCCAGGCCTATGAATACCACCATGCCTACACGGAGCTGGGCCTGACCATGGGCGCCGGCGTGTATGGCGCCACCTTCTTCATGCTCACCGGCTTCCACGGCTTCCACGTCACCCTCGGCGCCATCATGCTGGCCGTGGTGGCAGGGCGCTGCCTGGCTGGGCATTTCGACGCCAAGCGCCACTTCGCCTTCGAGGCGGTGGCCTGGTACTGGCACTTCGTGGATGTGGTCTGGTTACTGCTGTTCGTCGTCGTCTACTGGCTGTAGCCCCCGTAGCGCCAGGCCAGCAGCAGGCCGATGAAGAGCAGGAGAGAGAGGGAGACGCGCACGGTGAGCGCCCGCACAACCCGGTCGCCATTGCCCCTGTCGCGATAGAGAAAGATCAGGCCTGAAAAGAGGCTGCCGATCACCAGCAAGAGCATGAACACCACGGCCAACTTGAACAGCACAGCGCACTCCCCGAATCCGGTCGCCCGATTGTGCGCCCGCCTCCGGGCCGTCACAAGCGGCCGCCGCTTCCGCCCCTCCCCCTGGGGCGGCTTGCTGGCACTGGCGGTGGCGGCCGGCTGCATCCAGCTCGGCAACTGGCAGCATGGCAAGGCCGAACGCAAGGCTGCCGCCCAGGCCCAGCTGGATCACGGGATGCAGGACGGCACCCTCCAGCTGGCCGGCACTCCTGTCGACGCAGAGGCCCTGCGCGCGCGCCAGGTGGTGGTGCGCGGCCGCTTCGAGACCGACAGGCAGTTCCTGGTGGACAACCGGATCCAGCGGGAGCGGGCGGGTTACCACGTCATCACGCCCCTGCGCATCGAAGGCAGCGAGATGCGCGTACTGATCAACCGGGGCTGGATTCCCGCCGCCGACCGGCATGCCGACCTGCCCGACGTGCCCACCCCGGCCGAAACGGTCGAGCTGCGTGGCACCGCCACCCTCCCGGGGCAGCGCTTCTTCACCCTCGGCCCCGAGCCGGCCACCGACGCCTGGCAGCCGGTCTGGCAGAACCTGGACCTGGCCCGCTTCCGCAGCCTCGCCCCGTGGCCGCTGCAACCGGTGGTGATCCAGCTCGATCCTGCCTCGCCGGCCGGCTTCGGCCGGGAATGGCCGCGCCCTGACGAGCGCCTGGAGCGGCATCTGTCCTACGCCCTGCAGTGGTACGGCTTTGCCGCCTCCGCCGTGCTGATCTGGCTGGCCCTGGGCTGGAGACGCCGCTGATGGCCCGCTACCGCCCCCTCTTTCTGGTCATCGCCCTGCTGGCCCTGCCCTTTGTCGTGGCGGCCACCCTGTACCTCACCGGCTGGCGGCCCGCCAAGGCCGGCAACCACGGCGAACTCCTCGACCCGCCGCGGCCCGTGCCTGCCCTGGCCGGCCCCCACGGCGCGCCCCTCGACAAGGCCAGCCTGGAGGGGCACTGGAATCTGGTCGTCGCCGGCCCCGGCCCCTGCGATGAAGCCTGCCGTCAGTGGATCACCGCCACCCGCCAGATCCACGTGGCCCTCTACAAACAGATGTCCCGCGTGCAGCGCACCTGGCTCACCGACCAGGCGGCCCCCGACAGCGCCCCCCTGACCGCCCTGCAACCCGATCTCCACGCCGCCGTGGCTGGCAGCAGCGCCGCCCGTGCGGCCTTCGACCTGGATGCCGGCGGGCACCGGGTCTATGTGGTCGACCCCCAGGGCCGGATCATCCTGCGCTACCCCGCTGACGCAGCACCCCGCGACATCCTCAAGGACATGGAACGCCTGCTCCGCTACGCGTGGGCCGGCTGACGACTTCAACGGAGAACCGCCCGCATGCCGACCCTCCTCCGCAGTTCCACCCTCGCCGCCCCCCTGGGCCTGCGTCTGGCCGCCTTCTTCACCCAGTGCAAGCCCCGGGTGAACAGCCTGATCGTGTTCACCGCCCTGATCGGCATGTTCCTCGCGGTGCCAGGCTGGCCACCCCTCGGCCCGATGCTCGCCGCCACCATCGGGATTGCCCTGGTGGCCGGCGCCGCCGCCGCGATCAACTGCCTGGTGGAACGCACCATCGACGCACGCATGGCCCGTACCCGCGGGCGGGCCCTGCCGCTGGGCCTCATCACCCCGGCCGAGACCCTCGGCCTGGCCTGCCTGACCGGGGGCGCCGGGCTGTGGCTGCTGCACGTGGCGGTGAATCCGCTGACCATGTGGCTGACCCTGGCCACCTTCCTGGGCTACGCCATCGTTTATACCCTGGTGCTCAAACCCGCCACGCCGATGAACATCGTCATCGGTGGCGCCTCCGGGGCCATGCCGCCGGTGCTCGGCTGGGCCGCCATGACCGACTCCATCGGCCTGCCGGCGCTGGCCCTGTTTCTCATCATCTTCCTGTGGACCCCACCGCACTTCTGGGCCCTGGCCTGCTACCGGCGGGAGGAGTACGCCCGCGCCGGCCTGCCCATGCTGCCGGTGAGCCACGGCGTGCCGCTGACCTGCCTGCACATCCTGCTGTACACGGTGCTGCTGGCTGCGGTGTCCTACCTGCCCTGCACGCTGGGCCTGTCCGGGGCCACCTATGCCGCGTTGGTCAGCCTGCTCAACCTCGGCTACCTGCGGGAGGCCTGGATACTGTGGCGCAACTACTCGGACGACCGCGCGCGCCACGCCTTCCGCTACTCGCTGATCTACCTCACCGGCCTGTTCGCAGCCCTGTTCCTGGACCGGCTGGCATGACGGGGCGCACCAGCCACACCGCGGGGCTGCGCCGCGCGGAAACCTGGCAACCCGGGACGAGCTCACCCGTGGGCGCGGCCTACCGCAGGCTGGCGACAGTAGCCCTGCTGCTCGCGCTGGTGGTGGTGTCCCTCGGTGCCTACGTGCGTCTCTCCGATGCCGGCCTGGGCTGCCCGGACTGGCCGGGCTGCTACGGCAAGCTGGTGGGTGTGCCCGAACAGGCCCACGAACTCGCCCACGCCGAGGCCCGCTTCGGCCAGTCCGTCGAAGCGCCCAAGGCCTGGAAGGAGATGATCCACCGCTACGCCGCCGGCACCCTGGGCCTGTGCATCCTGGCCCTCGCGATCAGCGCCTGGCGGCACCGGGCCCGGCGCCGGCCCTGGCTGGAGCTGGCCCTGCTGGGCGTGGTGACCGGCCAGGCACTGCTCGGCATGCTCACCGTCACCCGCCTGCTCAAGCCCGTCATCGTCACCAGCCACCTGCTCGGCGGCATGAGCACCCTCGCCCTGATCGCCCTGATCGTGCTGCGCGAAGGGCGCAGCACCCGCCCGGCGGCCTTTCCCGCCGGCCTGAAAGTGCTCTCCGTGCTGGCCACCGCGACGGTGCTGACCCAGATCGCCCTCGGCGGCTGGGTCAGCAGCAACTACGCCGCGACCATCTGCGCCGACTTTCCCACCTGCCAAGGCAGCTTCCGGCCCGAAACCGACTTCCACCACGCCTTCACCCTGGACCGCGAACTGGGCAACACCGCCAGCGGCGAGCTCCTCCCGGCCGCCGCACTGACCGCCATCCACTGGACCCACCGCCTGTTCGCCGGCATCGTGCTGGGCATCGTCGGGCTGTTCAGCCTGTGCCTGCTGCGCCGGCAAGAGGGCCGCGGTCACGGCCTGGCGCTGCTGGCTGCCCTCGGCCTGCAGATCGGGCTGGGCATCGCCAATGTGCTGCTGCAGCTTCCCCTGCCCCTCGCGGTGGCCCACAACACGGGCGCCGCGCTGCTGCTATGCGCCGTGCTGGCGGCAAGCTGGCACGTCCTGAAAGACAACAAAGCCCGCCATCCCCAAGTGATGGCGGGCTTTCCGCGGCGTTTCCAGACGATCCGCTAGGCGCGCTGGAGGCCGCACCCGGCCCCCACGCCTTCCACGGTGGGTCGCTCAGCCCGCCAGGGCCTCGAGCAGCTTGCCGTGGATACCGCCGAAACCACCGTTGCTCATGACCAGGATGCGATCGCCCTCCCGCGCCTCGGCAACGATCGCCCTGACCAGCGCGTCCAGGTCGTCCTCGACCACGGTCTTGCCGGCGATCGGCGCCAGGGCCCCGCGGGCATCCCAGCCCAGGTTGGCGGCATAGCAGAAGACCTTGTCGGCCTGGGCCAGGCTGGCCGGCAGCTGGTCCTTCATCACGCCCAGCTTCATGGTGTTGGAGCGCGGCTCCAGCACGGCCAGGATGCGCGCCTCGCCCACCTGCCGGCGCAGCCCCTCGACAGTCAGGGTGATGGCGGTGGGGTGATGGGCGAAGTCATCGTAGACCGCCACCCCGCGCACGGTGCCCCGCAGCTCCAGGCGACGCTTGACCCCCTCGAAGCGGGTCAGGGCATCCAGCCCCACCTCCGGCGTCACCCCCACGTGGCGGGCGGCAGCGATGGCAGCCAGAGCATTGGCCCGGTTGTGGCGCCCCGACAAGGGCAGACGCTTGCGGCCGATCTCCCGCCCCTGATGTCGGACCACCACCTCATCCTCGGCACTGCCCTCGGCAATCGACCAGCCGGCAGCATCGTTGAACCACTCCAGCTCGGACCAGCAGCCCCGCTCGATGACCTGCGGCAAGGTCTCCTCGGCAGCATTGGCGACGATCCGGCCGGAGCGGGGAATGGTCCGCACCAGATGATGGAACTGTGTCTGGATCGCTGCCAGATCAGCGAAGATGTCCGCATGATCGAACTCCAGGTTGTTCAGGATGGCGGTCCGCGGGCGGTAATGGACGAACTTGGAGCGCTTGTCGCAGAAGGCGGTGTCGTACTCGTCCGCCTCGATCACGAAGAAAGGCGACTCGGTCAGGCGGGCCGACACACCGAAGTTCTTCGGCACCCCGCCCACCAGAAAACCGGGGTTGAGCCCGGCGTCCTCGAGAATCCACGCCAGCAGCGAGGTGGTCGTGGTCTTGCCATGCGTGCCGGCCACCGCCAGCACCCAACGCCCCTGCAGCACGTTCTCGGCCAACCACTGGGGGCCGGAGACATAAGGCAGGCCCTGGTCAAGGATCGCCTCGAGCAGCGGATTGCCGCGGGAGATCGCATTCCCCACCACGAAGACATCCGGCTTCAGGCCCAGTTGCTCCACACCATAGCCTTCCACCAAGCCGATCCCCTGCTCTTCCAGCTGGGTGCTCATGGGTGGGTAGACGTTGGCGTCGCACCCCGTCACCTTGTGGCCGGCCGCCCGGGCCAGCAGGGCGATGCCCCCCATGAAGGTGCCGCAGATACCAAGAATGTGAATATGCATAGTCGGGAAGGCGGAAACAGTGCCGCAATAGTCGTGTGTAGAATGGAAGGCATTCTAATCGAACGGGGAGCTTCGACCTTCCATGCCGCGCCCTGCCGTTCCGCACCGCAGCAACCTGCGCCGCGAGATCGCCGCCCTGGCGGCCCGCATGATCGCCGAAGACGGCGTCACCGACTACGGCTTCGCCAAGCGCAAAGCGGCTCGCCAGCTCGGCGCCATCAACGCCGACGAGCTGCCCAACAATGCCGAGATCGAAGCGGAAGTCCGCACCTACCTCGCCGTCTTCCAGGACGAAGAACACCTCGAGCGGCAGCTCGCCCTGCGGGTGGCCGCCCTGGAGGTGATGCGCGAGCTTGAACCCTTCCGTCCCTACCTCACCGGTGCGGTGCTGGAAGGCACCGCCGGCCGCTACTCCGAGGTGGAGATCGACCTGTTCCCGGAGAGCGCCAAGGAAGTGGAGATCTTCTTCCTCAACCACGACGTGGCCTACGAACACCGGGAGCCGCGCCGCAACCAGCCCGACGGCCCCGAGGCCATCCTGGTCTTCGACTGGGGTGACATCCCGATCCGCCTGCGCATTTACTCACCCGACCTGGAGCGCCTCAACAGGCGAGGCAGTCATGGCGCCCGGCAGATGGAACGCGCCCGCCTTTCCGTCGTCGAAGCCCTCGTCAACGACAGCACGCCCAGCATCACCGCCGGCATCCAGCCATGAAATTCACCACCCGCATCCTCCCCGCCCTGATCATTGCCGTGCTGGCCACGGTCGCCGGCCTGTATGCATCCCGTCACAACCTGAGCGCTCCGGTCCAGTCGGCCGACGCCGCCCCATCGGGCGCGGTCGGCAAGCTGCTGGCCCTCGAGCTGCCCGACGCAACCGGCAAGAACCAACCCCTGTCCCAATGGCAAGGCCAGGTCCTGGTGGTGAACTTCTGGGCGACCTGGTGCCCACCCTGCCGCAAGGAAATGCCGGCTTTTTCGGCCATCAGCCAGAAATACGCCGACAAAGGAGTGCAGTTTGTCGGCATCAGCATCGACACGGACGAGAACGTGCGCAAATTCCAGGCTGCCACCCCGGTCGCCTACCCCCTGGTCATCGCCCCACCCAGCGTGGTGAGTCTGTCCGAAGAGCTGGGCAACCACTCCCAGGCCCTGCCCTTCACCCTGATCATCGATCGGCGCGGCGCAGTCGGGCTGGTCAAGGTCGGCACCCTGTCCGAGCAGGAACTCGAGCGTAAACTCGCCGAACTCAGCCGCTCGTGAGCCACGCATTCACTGCCAGACGATGGACAAATTGCGCCAATCTGCGGCAAACTTGCACTCATGACGCGGAAAAATCGCACACCTGAAGCCAGCACGGACGATCTGCAGCAAGCACGCATCCTCGTTCTGCACGGTCCCAACCTCAACCTCCTCGGCCGCCGTGAACCCGGCATCTACGGCCTGACCACCCTCGCCGACATCCACGCGGCGATGGAGAGTCGCGCCAAGGTCGATGGTGTGCTGCTGGAGTCGTTCCAGAGCAACCACGAGGGTGAGCTGATCGACCGGGTCCAGGCCGCCGGCACCGAAGGCGTCGACTTCATCATCATCAACCCGGCTGCCTACACGCACACCAGCGTGGGAATCCGGGATGCCCTGTCGGGTGTCGACATCCCATTCGTCGAAGTGCACCTGTCCAACATCCACGCCCGCGAGCCATTCCGGCATCACTCCTACTTTTCCGACAAGGCCGTCGGAGTGATCTGCGGACTGGGCGCCCAGGGTTACCAGCTCGCTCTCGAGTTTGCCCTGTCGCGCGTCCGCTCCCGCGGCTGAACCAGACACCGGCTCCTGCGTCGTCCGACGCCGGGGCACCAACAATCAAGGGGAATACAATGGATCTTCGCAAGCTCAAGAAATTGATCGACCTGGTCCAGGAATCCGGCATCTCCGAGCTGGAAGTCACTGAAGGCGAGGAAAAAGTCCGTATCGCCAAACACGTCTCCGGCCCTGCCCCCGTCAATTACGTCGCCCAGATGCCGGCTGCCGCACCGGCCGCCAGATCGGAAGAGCACACGTCTGAACTCCAGTCACGAATCACCATCT
>CALBTT010000138.1 GCA_937967645.1 uncultured Zoogloea sp. | reverse complement strand
ACCACCGAGATCTACACTCTTTCCCTACACGACGCTCTTCCGATCTGCCGGCCAGGCCTGGGTGGCGCGCAGTTCGGCCAGGCGGTTTTCGGCGATCCAGTCGCCGACCAGGCGTTCGCGCAGCTCGCCGGATGACTGGGCGGCCACGCCCATGGCGCGGAAGGCGGCGCTCAGGGCGATGGCCAGGATGGCCAGGGCCACCAGGGTTTCGAGCAGGGTGAAGCCGGCGCCGCGGCGTGGGCGGTGGCGGGGGCTCATGAGCTGCGGCCGGGCAGGCGCAGCACCACCTCCCCGTTGGCCTTGCCGGTGAGCAGGGCTTCGCCGGAGGGGGTGGCGAGGCGCAGTTCGTACTCGGGCGGCTGGGTGCCGAACTGCAGCCGGGTGCTGTTGGCCTGGCCCTGGCCGTCGAGGCGCAGGCCGCGCCAGGTCAGGCCGGCGGGCAGGGTCTTCTCGGTGAACACGGGTGGGTCGTTGAGCGGGCGCCAGTTGTCGTCCGGGTCGAGGGCGGAGAAGCGGTAGCCGTCGGGCAGCAGCTCGAGGGCGATCGGGCGGCCGCGCACGGCGGCCCGGTCGGCGGTGGCTTCCATCACCAGGCGCAGGCGGCGCAGGGCCTGGTCCACGTCACGGCCGCGCAGGCTGTCCAGGCCGAGGGTCAGGCTGGTGGCGACCAGGCCCATGATGACCAGCACCACCATCACCTCGATCAGGGTGAAGCCCCGGCTCGGGCGGGGCGCCCGCTGGGGCATCAGAGGTTCCAGGAGCCGATGTCGGCGTCGAAGCCCTCACCGCCGGACAGGCCGTCGGCGCCGAAGCTCATCACGTCCACCTCGCCCTTGAGGCCGGGCACCACGTACTGGTAGGGCTTGCCCCACGGGTCCATGGGCAGCTTGTCGAGGTAGGACTTCCAGTTGTCGGGCACCGGGGCGGTGGTGGGCTTGGCGACCAGCGCGGCGAGGCCCTGGTCGGCAGTGGGATAGCGGCGGTTGTCGAGCTTGTAGAGCTTGAGGGCCTGC
This sequence comes from uncultured Zoogloea sp., assembly GCA_937967645.1. GTDB lineage: Bacteria > Pseudomonadota > Gammaproteobacteria > Burkholderiales > Rhodocyclaceae > Zoogloea. Next base: position 12,362 of record CALBTT010000138.1, on the reverse strand, counting down.
ATGATCGCCGAGATGTCCTGGCGTGCGGCGACCACGCGGGCTTCGTCGGGACGGCTCATCACCTTGGGGACGACCAGGGCGGCGAGCACGCCGAGGATGACGATGACGACCATCACTTCGATCAGGGTGAAGCCGCGGCTGCGGCGCAGGGTCTTGAGCATGGCGGGTTCCTTACTTCATCAGGGTGTTGATTTCGATGATGGGCTGCATCACGGCCATCACGATGAGCAGCACGAAGCCGCCCATGGCGAGCAGCAGCACCGGCTCCAGCAGGGCGGTGAGGGTGGCGGTGCGGTTCTCGAGTTCGGCCTGCTGCAGGCGCGCGGCGCGGTCGAGGAGCTCGTCGATGCGGCCGGTGGCCTCGCCGTTGGCCAGCATGTGGATGAGCAGCGGCGGAAACTGGCGGCTGGCGCCCAGCGCGCGGGACAGGGGCTGGCCTTCGCGGACCCGCTCGGCGGCCAGCCCCACGGCGTCGGCCAGGGGCAGCCGGCTGATCACCTGACGGCCGGCGTCCAGCGCGGCGAGCAGGGGCACGCCGCTGCCGGCGAGGATGGACAGGGTGCTGGCGAAGCGGGTGGCGTCGAGGGTGCGCAGATGCCGGCCGAGCACCGGCAGGCGCAGTAGCCAGGCGTCCCATCGGCGTTTGACGCTGGTGTCGCGCAGGGCCGCGCGGCCCGCCAGCAGGGCTCCGACGATGGCCAGCACGAGCAGCCAGCCCCAGTCGCGCAGCAGGGCGCTGGCGACGATCAGGCTGCGGGTGAGCAGGGGCAGGGCCTGCTTGCTCTGCTGGAAGACGGACACCACCTGGGGGACCACGTAGGTCATCAGGCCGACGATGACCAGCAGGGCGACGCTGGCCACGATGGCCGGGTAGAGCAGGGCTTGCAGGGTCTTGGCGCGCAGGGTGTGGCTGCGGTCGAGGTAGTCGGCCAGCTGGTTCATGACGCGGGCCAGTTCGCCGGATTTCTCGCCGGCCGCTACCGAGGCCCGGTACAGGGTCGGGAAGGCCTGGGGATAGCGGTCGAGGGCGGCGCGCAGGCTGTAGCCGCCGAGGATCTCGGAGCGTACGCCGGCCAGCAGCTGGCGGGTGCCTTCGGTCTCGGCCTGCTCTATGAGGGCGGCGAGGGCCTGCTCGACGGTCAGGCCGGAGGCCAGCAGGGTGGCCCACTGGCGGGTCAGCAGGGTCAGATCGGCGTCGCGCAGCTTGCGTCGCGCCGACTTGTTGCCGGCGCCGCCCTGGCTGACCGAGGCCACCTCCAGGGGGAACAGGCCGCGCTCGCGCAGCAGGCCGCGGGCGGCCTTGCCGGTGTCGGCCTCGAGGACGCCGGCGGATTCATGGCCGGCGGCGTCGAGGGCGCGGTAGCGGAAGGCGGTCATTCGCGGGTCACGCGGAGCAGCTCCTCCGCGGAGGTGAGGCCTGCGGCGAGCAGGCGCAGGCCGTCGTCACGCAGGCTGCGGCTGCCGTGGGCGAGGGCATGGGCGCGCAGGGCGGCTTCTTCGGCGCCGGTGTGGATCAGGCGCTGGAAGGCTTCGTCGGCGACGATCAGTTCGTAGATGCCGGTGCGGCCGGCATAGCCGGTGCGCGTGCATTCGGGGCAGCCGGGGGCGTGCCAGAGCTGCTCCGGGGTGTCGGGGCCGAGCAGCTCCCGGTCGGCCGGGCGGGCCGGCTGGGGGCTGCGGCAGGCCGGGCAGAGCTTGCGCACCAGGCGTTGGGCCAGCACGCCGCGCAGGGTGGAGGCGAGCAGGAAGGGCTCGACCCCCATGTCCACCAGGCGGGTCACCGCCGAGGCGGCGTCGTTGGTGTGCAGGGTGGCCAGCACCAGGTGGCCGGTGAGGCTGGCCTGCACGGCGATCTGGGCGGTCTCCAGGTCGCGGATCTCGCCGATCATGATGACGTCCGGGTCCTGGCGCAGGATGGCGCGCAGGGCGCGGGCAAAGGAGAGGTCGATCTTGCTGTTGACCTGGATCTGGCCGACACCGGGCAGGTCGTATTCGACCGGGTCTTCCACGGTGACGATGTTGCGGCTCCTGGCGTCCATGCCCTGCAGCGCGGCGTACAGGGTGGTGCTCTTGCCGGAGCCGGTGGGGCCGGTGACCAGCAGGATGCCGTGGGGCTCGCCGAGCAGGCGCGAGAAGGGCTCCACGGTGTCGGGGGCCATGCCCAGGCTGTCGAGGCCGCGCTGGCCGCTGCCCTTGTCGAGCAGGCGCAGCACGATGCGTTCACCGTGGGTGGTGGGCAGGGTGGACACCCGCACATCCACCTGGCGGCCGGCCAGGCGCAGGGCGATGCGGCCGTCCTGGGGCAGGCGCTTCTCGGCGATGTCGAGGCTGGCCATGATCTTGATGCGCGAGGCCATGGCGGCGTGCAGCGCCCGGTGGGGCTGGGCCACGTCCACCAGCACGCCGTCGCGGCGGAAGCGCACGACGGAATGGCGCTCGTAGGGCTCGATGTGGATGTCGCTGGCGGCCTGGCGCACGGCCTGGGTCAGCAGGGCGTTGATCATGCGGATGATCGGCGCGTCGTCCTGGCTCTCCAGCAGGTCTTCGACCGCGGGCAGCTCGGTCATCAGCTGGGTGAGGTCCACCTCCTGGCCCACGTCGGCCACCACTTCGGCGGCATTGCCGTCGGCGCCGGAATAGGCTTCGGACAGGCGTGCCTCGAAGGCTGCGCGGGAGACGTTCTCGATCTGCAGGGGCAGGCCCAGGCTGCGCCGCACCTCGGCCAGGGCGGCCAGGTCGGCGCCTTCGCGCAGGATCAGCTGGGCGTGCTCGGGCCCCTGGCTGGCGACCAGGATGCCGTGGGCCTTGGCGAAGGCATAGGGCAGGGCAGGGGCGTTCATTGGGCCGGGGCTGGGCTGGGCGTGTCGGAGCCGGCCGGCGGCGTGAGCGGACGGTTGTAGGGCACGGCCGGCGGCGGGCTGCCCGGCGGCGGCAGCTGCGGCGGGTTGGGTTCGCCGCGCATCAGCGATTCGGCCCGGTCGTTGGCCTGCTGCTGGCCGATCACGTAGTTGTAGCGGTCGGCGGAGATGTCCTTGAGGCTGGTGGCGTCGCGCAGGATCACCGGGCGCAGGAAGACGATCAGGTTGGTCTTGGCCCGCTTGCGGCCGTCGTAGCGGAAGAACTGGCCCAGATAGGGGATGTCGCCGAGCACCGGCACCTTCTCGACGCCGCCGCTGTAGGTGTCTTCCACCAGGCCGCCGAGGGCGATCATGGAGCCGTCATCCACCAGCACCGTGGACTCGATGGAGCGCTTGGTGGTGCTGGGGCCGGTGGTGCTGGTGGCGGTGGATTCGATCACCGAGGAGGCTTCCTGGTAGATCTGCAGGCGCACGGTGCCGCCTTCGGAGATCTGCGGCTTGACCTTGAGGGTCAGGCCCACGTCGCGGCGCTCCACGGTGGTGAAGGGGTTGGCGGTGGCGGTGGTGCCGGTGGTGGCGTAGGTGCCGGTGACGAAGGGCACGTTGCGGCCGACCACGATCTTGGCTTCCTCGTTGTCGAGGGTGATCAGGTTCGGCGTGGACAGGATGTTGGCCTTGCTGTCCGACTCCAGGAAGCGCGCCAGCATGTTGAGGTTGGCGATCTCGCGGCCACCCACCGTGATGGTGCCGCTGCCCAGCAGCAGGTTGAGGCCGTTGCCGGGCACGGTGGTGGAGCTGGCGGTGGCCAGGCTGCCGGCCAGGCTGAGGATGTTGTTGCCGCCGCTGTTGAAGCTGGTGCCGCCGAACACCGAGGTGGAGCCGAGCTTGCCGGCCTGCCACTGGATGCCGATCTCGGCGGCCTTCTCGGTGCTGACTTCGGTGATCAGGGCTTCGACATAGACCTGGGCGCGGCGCCGGTCGAGCTGGTCGACGACCTTGCGCACGTTGTTGTAGATGGCCTCCGGCGCGGTGATGATCAGGGCGTTGCTCATCGGATCGGCCTGCACCATGCCGCCGCCGGTGCCGGTGTTGCCCGATGTTCCGCTCTGGCTGCTGCTGAAGGAGGGCGTATTGCCCAGGCCGCTGCCGGTGCTGCCGCTGGTGTTGCCGGTGGTGGTGGTGCTCGACGGCGCGAAGCTGCTGCTGGAAGGGCTGCCGGTGCTGCCGGTGTTCTGCCCGAGGGTGCCGGCCTCGCCGGTGAGCACCGAGCGGAGGGTCTGGGCGACCTTGGTGGCTTCCGCGTTCTTCAGGTAGATCACGTGGATGTTGCCGGATGCGCCGGGTTGGTCCAGGTTGCCTACCAGTTGGCGCACGGCGTTGAGCTTGGAGGGGTTCTCGGAGCGCACCAGCAGGCTGTTGGTGCGGGGGTCGCCGATCACCGAGACGCGCTGGCTGGGATCACCGGCGGCCACGCCGCCCGCCATGGCGGTGCCCGCGCCGCTGTCGGAGAGCAGTCGATTGACGGTCTGGGCCAGATCGAGGGCCGAGGCGTGCTTGAGCGGAATCACCCGCATGTCGCCCTGGGGAATGTCGATGGACTCGACGATCTGGGCGATGCGGCCGATGTTCTCGGCGTAGTCGGTGACCACCAGGGTGTTGTTGCCCGGGTAGGCGGTGACGGTGTTGTTGGGGGACACCAGGGGGCGGATCACCGGCACCAGCTGGGTGGCGGACTCGTGCTTGAGGTTGAAGACCTGGGTGGTCAGCCGGTCGCCGCCGCCGGCACCCTGGCCCTTGCCGACGGGGACTGCGTGCAGCTTGGCATCCGCCTCAGGGACGATCTTGGTGACGCCCTGGCCCTCGATCGCCGCGTAGCCCTGCAGGCGCAGGGCCGACAGCAGGATGGAGTAGCTCAGGTGACGGGCCACCGGCTTGGCGGTGACGATGTTGAGGGTGCCCTTGACCCGCGGGTCCACCACGAAGTTGCGGCCGGAAATCTTGGAGATCGCCTGGATCACCGCGCCGATGTCGGCGTTCACGAAGTTCAGGGAGACCGGCTCGCCCGCACTGTCTGAGGTCCGCGCATCGCGGGGGGCACTCTTGCTGGCAGCCGCGGCCGGCAGGGAGGTCAGCACGGCCGGGGTGGCGAAGACGATGGCGAGGCAGGCGGCAAGATGCCGGCGGGCGGACCCGGGGCGGCGGCAGGCTGATTTCATTGGCTGGGTGCGGTCTGGGTCGGAAAGCCGGGCGGCTGGGCGCGCGGGCCGGAATCCGGGGTCTCGTTGAAGGTGTCGGAACCGCCCGCCGCCTGGAGCGTGGGCAGGGTGTTGATGACGTTGACAGCGGGGGGCTGGCCGGCGGGCACTGGAAGCGCGCCCGGGCCGCCGTTGCCGCGGGAACTCAGCGGCACGCTCTGGCGGGCACCGCCGACGGACAGCTCGACCCGGTCGGCAAAGACGCGGGCGAGGGTGACGCCGGGCTGGAACTCCTGCCCCTCGACAACGCCGGCCTGGGGGCCGCCGTCGGCGGAAAGGACGGCCCAGCCGGGCCGGCCGTCGCCGCCGGTGACGACCGCCTGGAGGGTGTAGCGGGAGGCAACCGGCTCTGCGGTGGGTGAGTCGCTGCGGCCCAGCCCCATCGGATGGCGGCTGGCAATGGCGTCGGCGGCGGCCTGCGGCTCGGCGAGGCTGCCCGGTGGCAGCGCCGGTCGGGCAGGGGCGCTGAACCGCCAGAACAGGTCTGCAGCCACCCAGGCCGTGACGGACAGGGCGAGCGCCCAGGCCAGCACCGGGCCGATGCGGGCGGCGCGCTGCCAGACGGGGCGGGAAAAATCGAAGCGGTCGGAAAAATTCATGGGGACTGAACGCGAGTAACCGCGAATCTTAGCCGGCCTGTGTTACGGGTGAAAGCGCTGCGATGCCGCAGGTGGGCTTTTTTTCCGATGCCGCCTGCCTGGGAGGGGAGGTGTCAGGCGTGTATGCCGACGACAAGTGAGGCCTCGCCGGCTCGGGCGAGGCGGCCGGTTGCGCGCTGCGCGGCCTGTCAGCGGGGCGCTGCGGCCTGCCAGCCCAGGGCCGCCAGCACCCGTGCGAAGTCGCCGTCCGGTGGCGCCTGGATGTCCAGGGGGCTGCCGTCGGGGTGCGTCAGTTGCAGCCGGGTGCACGCGAGGAGCATCCGGGTGCTGCCGAACAGGGTCTGGAAAAGCCGGTTGTGGCGCCCCTTGCCGAAGGTGGCGTCACCGATGATGGGGTGGGCGATGTGCTTGAGGTGGCGCCGCAGCTGATGGCGTCGCCCGGTCTGCGGGTAGAGCTCGACGAGGGCGTAGCGGCTGGTGGGGTAGCGGTCCACCGCGTGGGGCAGTTCGCAGGTGGCGAGGCGGCGGAAGTCGGTGACGGCGGGCTGGGCCGCCTCCGAGGCGTTCTCGCCGACCCACTCGGCGTCGTCCCGGCGCCGGCTCAGGGCGTGGTCGATGTGGCCGCTCTCCGGCGGGTGGCCGCGCACCACCGCCAGGTAGGTCTTGGCCACCTCCTGCCGTTCGAACTGGCCGCCGACCAGGCGCGCGGTGTCCTTGTCCAGCGCGAACAGCAGCACGCCCGAGGTGCCCCGGTCGAGGCGGTGGGCCGGATAGACATGGCGACCCAGCTGGTCGCGCAGCAGCTGCACGGCGAAGCGGGTTTCGTGACGGTCCAGCTCGCTGCGATGGACGAGCAGGCCCGAGGGCTTGTGGATGGCGACCAGGCGGTCGTCCTGGAAGAGGATGGGGAGCATGGGGACGGATGGTACCCGTCCCGGGGCCTCACCAGCCGGATTCCCTCACCAGCACGGCCAGGGCCGCTCGCAGGTAACGGCCCATCAGGGACTCGCCGCGGCCGTGGATGACGACCTGGCCGCGCAAGCTCTGCAGCAGGTCCGCCGGGGGAGCATCCACCTCGAGGGTGACCCGATAGACCGCTCTTTCGGGCACCAGCCGGCGATCCTGCTGGCGGACCAGGATGCGGCCACCGTGGGCGCTGGCCAGGGCGGCTTCCCCCAGGCTGTGAGCGGCATCCCGGTCGATGGCCGTCACGCGCAGGGTCAAGGTCGGCCGATCCGGGGCTTCCGGGTAGAAATGACCCCGGTCGCCGAGGGCGATGCGCTCCACGTCCTGTTCTTCCAGATAGGTTTCCACCCGCCAGCGGCCCGGGTCGACCAGCACGGCGATCCGGGCGGCCTTGCCCAGCCAGTCGCCGGGACGAAGGTCCGGCAGCGGGTCCACCCAGATCCCGTCGAAGGGGGCCACTGGGGCCAGGTTGGCTTGTTCGGCAGCGGTTCCGTCCCGTTCCTCGGCAATGCGGCGGGCCTCTTCACGCAGCAGGGGCAGGTCGGCGTGCATGTCGGGATTGACGGCGGCCATGTCCACCTGCCGGGCGATGCGGGCTGCCCGTGCTGCCGTGCTGCGGGCGCGGGCGTCCAGTTCCGGTGCCTCGAGGGTGAACAGGGTGGCGCCGGCCGCCACCGGGCTGCCATGGGGGGGCAAGGTGCTGGCCAGGCGGGCCGGTGCCGGGCTGTAGAGGGTCAGGCTGCGCTCGGGCTTGAGCATGCCCTGGCCTTCGACCAGAAAGCCGAGGGGCAGCAGGGCGGCCGTCAGGATGACGCCGGCGGCGGCCAGCCACAGGCGGCTGCGGCGCTGGGTTCGGATCCGGGCCCAGCGCTTGTGCCATTCACCGAGTTCGGATTTAAGGGGCATCAGGATGAACCAGGCGATCTCCACGGCAAACAGGAACAGCCCGAGGAGCTTGAAAAAGAAGTGATAGACCAGCAGGGCGATGCCGAGGAAGAGCACCAGCCGGTAGGCCCAGGTGATCCAGGCGAAGGCGATGAGGAAGCGCTCGCGTCCGGCGGGCAGGATCTCGGGGCGCTCTTCGCCCAGGTCGAAGAGGAGCTCACGCAGCTTCCAGCGTGCCAGGGCGAAGGCCCGTGCATGCAGGTTGGGGGTGTCGAGCCAGTCGGAGAGCAGGAAGTAGCCGTCGAAGCGCAGGAAGGGGCTGGCGTTGATGGCCAGGGTGGCGATCCAGGTGGTGGTGGCCAGCAGGAAGGCGGCGTTGCGTGCATCCCCCTCGGGCAGCAGGGTCCAGGCCAGGCTGGCCCAGGCGGCGATGCTGAGTTCGGTGAGCACTCCGGCGGCACCGACCTTCAGGCGGTCCTCGCGGCGTTGCAGCTTCCAGGCGTCGTTGACGTCGGTGTAGGCGACCGGCCACATGACCAGAAAGGCGACCCCCATCGAGGGGACCCGGCAGCCCAGGCGCTTGGCCGTGAAGGCGTGGCCGAACTCGTGGAGCACCTTGACCCCCAGCAGCACGGCGAGGTAGGCCTTGGCCCCCTGCCAGTCCAGGGTGCCGACCAGGGTGGCCTGGAAGTGCTCCCACTGGCGGGAGATGCCCAGCACGCCGAACATCAGTGCCAGCAGGGTGAGCTGCGCAAAGCGCCGGCTGAACAGCGGGGCCACGGCGGGCGCGGCGCGGGTCAGCCAGCGGTCGGGGCGCCACAAGGGCAGCCGGAAGAACAGGTAATGATGGAGCAGCCAGGCCCACGCCGAGTGGCGACGTGCCCCGGCCGTGCGCGACAGGCGCAGGGTGTCGCCCGGGCTGCGGCATTGCAGGAGCTCGGCACGCAGCAGGAAGTCCAGCACCCCTTCCACATCCTCTGTGTCCAGGTCGACCGGGGCGGTGCTGCTGGCCTCGGCGGCCACCTGTTCCGGGGTGCCGGCATGCCAGTGGCTGAGGATCAGGAAGGTCGGCCAGTCGATGCGGAAGAAGCGGTTTCCGGCCGGGTCCTGCAGGGTCCAGGTCGGGGCCCCGTCGGCCGCCGGGGGGCCTGCGTGGAGCTGCAGTTCCTCACGCAGGGCAGGCAGGCCCATGCTCACAAGCCCACCAGCTGGCGGGCGGTGGCCAGGGGACGGCGCAGCAGCCACCAGGCCAGGGGCGTGTAGCCGCCCGAGACCTTGACCGTTCCCTTCAGGCCGATGCGCGGGCGGGCCTCGCCCTCCGCGATGTCGGCCCGCAGGCGATAGGCGAAGCTGCCATCGGGCCGCTGCTGGGCTTCATGGGAGACATACCGCAGGCGTGCGTCCACCGGAGCCAGGGGGGAGGTGTTGAGATACAGGCGGACGGGGGCGCCCGGCTCCAGCTCGATTGCGTCGCCGAGGGCCAGCCACGCCTCGAGCTCCTCGTCGCCCGCAGTGGCGAGCGTGGCCAGCCGCTCGCCGGTGGCGACCGGGCGGCCGATCCACTCGGAGGGGGCGTCCATCAGCACGATGCCGTCGCCCGGGGCGCTCAGGGTGGCGCGCTCGCTCTGCTCGCGGAGGTAGGTCACTTCGGCCTCCTTCTCGCCGATGGTGCCTTGCACCGTGGCCAGGCGGCTCTTGCTCTTGGCGTCGAACAGGGCTTGCTGGGCTTGCTGACGATATTCCGCCTGGGCCGTGGCCAGCGCCTGGGTGGCCACGGCCAGGCGGGTGTCGAGACCGACCCGGTCGAGGGTGAACAAGGGCGTGCCTGCCTTGACCTGCTGGTTGGGCTCGACCTGCACCTTGGCGACCACTCCGTCCATCGGGGAGCGGATCACGTGGGGATGGGCAGGTACCACCTCGCCCGGGGCCAGCACGCTGAGGCGCACCGGGAACAGCAGGACGGCGATGAGGCCCAGCACGTAGCGGGAAGCCTTGCGGTGGCGCAATGCGGCGAGCGTCTTGCCGATCTGCCCGGGCGCCAGGGATTTCAGCGTGGCGTTCAGGCGGCTGGCAAGGCTGTCCCGCTGCAGCGCCTGACGGGCGTGGTGCCACACGGCGGCCCACTCCGCCAGCAGCACGGCTTCTGCCTCCAGCCAGGGCTCGTCGCGGGCGAGCAGCAGGCCGCCCGCGAGCGGTGCGCCCGAGGTGCCCAGCGGAAGCCACAGGGCTTGGGCCGGCAGCCACTCTTCCCACTCCGTGGCAAGGTCTGCGGGCAGGCTGGCCGGGTCCAGTACGTAGGGGCTGCCACCGGCCTGCCCGTCGAGCGTCGGGCCGAGGCGGTTCAGCCACTGCACGAAAGGGGCGTTGGCGTCGGTATGGCTGAGTCCGGACAGGGCGCTGACACCTTCCTGCCGCCACCACAGAACCGACTGGCGATAGGGGGCAAGCTGGAAGCTCTCGTTCACCAGGATGAAGTCGAGCTCGGCCGGCGTGGCGGCCTGGCGGGCCCGCCGCCCCAGCAGGTGCAGGGTGGCGAGTCCGTCCATCGCTGGGGCGTCGCCAGCGGTGTGGTCGTGATCGTGCATGCTCACCCGGGTGTCGTGGCCTTGCGTGCTGCAAGCGCACGGGTATGGGCGATCAGGCGGTCACGTTCTGTGGTCTGACCACCGCCACCGGCCATCCTCAGCTGGCTGCTGAAGGTCGGGCGGGCAGCGCGCTCCGCTCCGCTGGCATCGAGGGCGCCGGAGCGGATCACCGCCCCCTTGTTCCCGACCCGGATGCGGAAGGTGACCTCGACCTGATTGCCACTCTCGTCACGTGCCACGACGCGGATCTCAACCTCGCCGTTGAAGTCTGGCGGCGGGGAGCCCCGGAAGATGCCCATGCGCGGGTCGAACTGCAGCCAGCTTGGCAGGGGGCGGCCATCGCTGCGGGTGACATTGAGGCTGATCACCGCGTCCTGGCGGGTATGGGCGAACGCGTCGTTGGGGATGGGGACTTCAAAGCGGCCGCCAGTTTCGTTGCTCCGGATCAGGACGTCAGGAATGCCCCGGTTGATGACCAGGGTGGCGGCGTTGCTGGCTTCGCTGCCGTTGCCATCGGTCCGCAGCACGACGATCGGGAAACCCTCCGAGCGGGTGCGGATGCCGAAGTCGCCGCGCCCCACCTCATCGGTGATGCGCCTCAGTTCGGCGAGTTGCTGATCGCCGGTGGGGTGGATGCGAACCGGGTCCGGAGTGGCCAGCCCCACCGGTGCAGGCGTCGCCACGACGGTCTGGGGAATGCTGGCGGGCGGCGGCGGAGTGGGTGCCTCGACCGGGATGACCGGCACTTCGGTGACAGGCAGCGACGGCCGCGGTGGTGGTACGTCACGGAGGGTGATCTCACCGCTGCTCGCGTCATCACTGACGTTGCCCGCCGGATCGGTGATCCGTGCCAGCACCGAATGGGTGCCGGTACCGAGCGGAGCGTCGGCCGGCAGGACCAGGGTCCACCGCCCGTCGTTCAGGCTCAGGTGGCCGTCGCCTACCGTGTAGGTCGCTCCACCTACCGTGACGCTGAAGCGCTCGCCGGGGCCCACCTGGGCCGAGCCGCTGATCGTCGGGGTGCTGCTGGTGGTGTCGAGAGCGTCCACCGTCGGTACCGCGGGGGGCGTGGTGTCCAGGGTCACCGCACGGCTCGTCACGGGGCCGCTCAGCCCGGCTGCCGGATTGCCGACCCGGGCCAGGATGGTCCAGCTGCCTGCATGCGGATCCGGGTCGGTGGCGCTCCAGCGGGTGCCGGAGACCGTCGCCTGAACCCAGGTACGGCCACCGTCGAAGGACAGCTCGACGACCTCGTTCCGGCCCAGGGCTGCATCGAGGCTGCCCTCCACGCTGCGGCCTGCGTTCCCGTTCGCCGTGACGAAATCGCTGTCCGAATCCCCGGTATCGAGGGCCATGCGCTCGATGGTCACAGTCTGGGTCGGGGCCGTGGCCTCGACAACGTTGGTGACGGTGACCGTCAGGGTCTGAACGGCCACATTGTTGTCCGCATCCGTGGCACGGATCTGGACCACATAGGTGTTGTTGCCGGTGCCGTCGCCCTGGTCGGTGGGGGCCTCGAAATCGGGGGCCGTGATGAAGCGCAGCTGGCCGTTCGCATCGATCTGGAAGTGACCGGCATCGGCACCTGCCAGACTCCAGGTAACGGCCTCGCTCGCACTGAAGCTGGCGACCGGCGTGCTGTTCTCCGGAATGCTGACGGCGCCTGTGGGGGCGCCCTGGCCGCCGGTCGGGCCGGTGATCTCGGGGTTGGCGCCCGGCGGCGGGTTGATGCTGAGGGGGCGGCTGCCCGTTGCACTGTCATCGACACCGTCATTCACGGTGAAGCTGATCGTCCGGGAGGCCCCGGCCGGCGACGCGGCGGTGTTGGCGTAGGTGACGCTGCGCAGGGCAGCCTGCCACTGGGCGAGGGTGGCGCTGGCGCCGGCGGAGCTGAGGGTCAGCACACCGGTGGCGCCGTTGTAGCTGGCGCTGACGTTGCCCATGGTGCTGCCGTCATTGGTGAAGGCGAGCACATCCTGGCCACTCTGGAAGTTGCCGGTGATCGCCACGCTGGCGCTGGCCAGGGTGGGGCTGTCGATATCCGTCACGGTCAGGCCGGCATCCACCACGACCGGGCTGCCGCCTCCGGTGAAGGTGGCGCTGCCGCCGCTGGTGGTGACGTCGGGGGGATCGTTGAGCGTGCCGATCTGCAGTGCCACCGTGGTGCTGTCGGTCTTGGCGCCGCCGCTGCCGGAGTTGCCCGCGTCATCGACG
>CALBTT010000137.1 GCA_937967645.1 uncultured Zoogloea sp. | reverse complement strand
ACCCGCACAGCGGGGAGCGTGGGGGCATCTTCATCGCCGGGCCGCCCCAAGATGAAGCCGCCCCCTCGGGGGGCAGCGACCCGCACAGCGGGGAGCGTGGGGGCATCTTCATCGCCGGGCCGCCCCAAGATGAAGCCGCCCCCTCGGGGGGCAGCGACCCGCGCAGCGGGGAGCGTGGGGGCATTTTTGTAAGCGCTTGTTTAAACAAGGAACAGGACGCCTCGCCGTCCGTCCATTCCCAGGCCACAAACTGGAGCATCCGATGAAACCCGTAATGGTCAAATCCACCCTTGCTTTCTCGGCCATCGTCCTGGCCCTGACCGGCTGCCTGCAGGAAGGCGCCATCTCTCCGTCCCACGCCGCCAATACCGCAGCACCGGCGGTGCCCGTCCAGGCCAGCGGCCCTGTCGCCCAGGGGCGTTACGGCCTGCCCGACTTCTCGGCGCTGGTCGAGCAGGTCGGCCCGGCGGTGGTGAACATCAGCGTCACCCAGAAGGTGGCCCGCGGCGGCTCGTCCGGCGAAGACCCCTTCGCCGACGATCCTTTCTATGATTTCTTGCGCCGCTTCGGCATCCCCGCCCCGGGCACGCCGGGCGGTGGGCGGGGTGGCCGCGCGCCCGAGCAGATCCAGCAGGGCGTAGGCTCCGGCTTCATCGTCAGCGCCGATGGCTACGTGCTGACCAACGCCCACGTGGTGGACGGAGCCACCGAGGTCACCGTCAAACTCACCGACAAGCGGGACTTCAAGGCCAAGGTGGTCGGCAGCGACAAGCGCACCGACGTGGCCCTGCTGAAGATCGACGCCACCGGCCTGCCCTTCGTGAAGACGGGCGACGCCGAGCACAGCAAGGTCGGCGAATGGGTGGTGGCGATGGGCTCGCCCTTCGGCTTCGAGAACACCGTGACCGCCGGCATCATCAGCGCCAAGGCACGGCGACTGCCCGACGAGAACTACGTACCCTTCATCCAGACCGACGTGGCGATCAACCCGGGTAATTCGGGGGGCCCCCTGTTCAACCTGGCGGGTGAGGTGATCGGCATCAACTCCCAGATCTACTCCCGCTCCGGCGGCTTCATGGGCATTTCCTTCGCGATCCCCATCGATGTGGCGCTGAAGGTCAAGGACCAGCTGCAGAAGTACGGCAAGGTATCCCGGGGCCGCCTCGGCGTGACCATCCAGGGGCTCGACGCCGAGCTTGCCCAGAACTTCGGCCTCGACAAGCCTTCCGGTGCCCTGGTGGCCAACGTGGAAGCCGGCTCGCCCGCCGAGAAAGGCGGCCTGCAGCCTGGCGACGTGGTGACGGCGGTGAATGGCCAGAAGGTCGACAATTCCGCCGACCTGCCGCGCATCATCGGCGAGCAGAAGCCTGGCACCACCGTCCGGCTGTCGGTCTGGCGTGACCGCAAGAGCCGCGAGATCAACGTCACCCTGGGCGAGCAGGCCTCCGAGAAGACGCTGGCCGCCAGCCCCGACCGCAAGGCTGAGAACCCCAGCGCCAAGCTGGGCCTGACCGGTCGTGCCCTGAGCCCGCAGGAAGCCGCGCGCCTCGGCGTACCCGGTGGCATCGTCGTCGAGGGCGCCAGCGGACCTGCCTCCAAGGCGGGTCTGCAGGGCGGTGATGTGATTCTCGGCATCAACAACCAGGCCATCACCAGCGTCGAGCAGTTCCGCAAACTGCTGGACGCCGCCGGCAACCGCTTCGCGCTGCTGGTCCAGCGCGGCGGCAGCCGGATCTTCGTCGCCGTACGCCTGGGCTAAGCCCCCACCCACGATCGCAGGCTCCGCCTGGAGCCTGCGACAGCAGCGAACCACATCACACCCACTTTGAGCACAAATCCACAAGAAGGAGGTTGAAGGCCCCCTATATAATTCGGGGTCGGGGTAACGATTTATTCAGCCTGAAATCCCCGCCCCCACAAGAAACCACATTTCCCGTGATGCCCTTGCTTCCCGACAAGCGGTTCCTGTGCTCATTGCTGACCGGACCTGCGCTTGCCCTGGCTGCCGACACCGTATCGGTAACAGGCGCCGAAGCGCCGTTTTTTGAGGATCTGCCCACCGTCCTGTCGGCCTCCCGCCTGCCGCAGCCGCTCAACGAAGCGCCCGGTGCCGTCACCATCCTCGACCGGGACTTCATCCAGGCCACCGGCTACCGGGATGTGGCACGCCTGCTGCGCCTGGTTCCCGGGATGCAGATCGGCCAGGAGCGCGGTCACTCGCAATGGGTCACGTACCACGGTCTTGGTGGTGATTTTCCGTCCGAAATCCAGGTCCTGATCGACGGGCGCTCGGTTTATGCGCCCAACTCCGCCGGTGGCGTTGACTGGTCGGCCCTGCCCCTGACGGTCCCCGAGATCGAACGCATCGAGATCGTCCGGGGCACCAACTCCAATGCCTACGGCGCCAATGCCTTTCTGGGTGTGATCAACATCATCACCAGCCACAGCCACCAGGAGCACAGCGCCTCCGGGCAAGTGAATGTCGGCACCCAGGGTATTGCCGACACGCAGGTGAGCTGGACTGGCGGCGGCAACGGTGCCGGGGTACGACTCACCGCAGCACGCACCCAGGACAATGGCTTCAGCGGTCTCAACGACTCACGCCTCAGCCAGACGCTCAGCCTGCGCAGCGACTACCGGATCGACGCTCGCGACGAACTGACCCTCCGTGCCGGCTACAACCATATCCACCGCGGAGCAGGCTACCCGGACTCCCTTTTCAACAACAATGGCGAACGTACCGCCGCCTCGGAAAACAGCGCCCTGCACCTGACCTGGCGACGCACCCTCAGCCAGGATGAGGAATGGCTGGTGAGTCTGTACCGCAATCACGAAAGCTCGATCGAACACTGGCTGACCAGCGCACCCGGCTTTCCCGGGGTGCCCGTCAACCGCAGCCGCTACAGCGATCGGACCAATGCCGAGATCCAGCACCGCTTCGCCCTGCACGACCAGGCACGCCTGGTGTGGGGCCTGGAAGGGCGGCACGATGAAACCTCCAGCCCATTCCTGTTTGCCGGCGGCAAGCCGCCAACCTTCAACCTCTATCGGGTCTTCTCCAACCTTGACTGGCACCTGGCCCCAGGCTGGCAGTTGAATCTTGGCGGCCTCCTCGAGAAGAGCGGCACCAAGGCCGCCCAGTTCGTGCCGCGCGCCTTCATCAACTGGCAAAGCACGCCAACCTCCACACTCCGTGCCGGCTATGCCCGCGCCTGGCAGCAACGTAACCAGTTCGACATCTACGGCGACGTCCGTGTGTATGCACCGGGCAGCGATCCGGCCACCAGCAAGCCCATCGCCTGGCCCTACGTCCCCAACCCCGATCTGCGCACACCCTCGGTGGACACGCTGGAGCTGGGATACCTGGGGCGCTTCCCTTCGATTGACGCGACCGTGGACGTGCGCCTGTTCCACGAGCGGATCAGCCACTTCGTGATCCGCCGCAGCATTCCCTCGCCGGGGGGACCGCTGGCACTGCCCGCGCTGGGCTCATCCCAGTTCGACAACCTGAGCTCCCCGGTCGTCCTGCGCGGCGTGGAATACCAGTTCCGCGCGCGGCCAAGGCCGGGCACGGAGATCATGCTCAGTCACACCCTGATCGATCGGCACACCAACGAACCGGAGGTGGCGGCGCGCACGGCGCCTTACTCGGCGTCCCTCACCTGGCTGCAGGACTACGGCGGCGGCTGGAAGAGTGCAGCGAGCGTACTGCGCATGGGCTCGCTGGCTGGCGGCTACGGCTATGTGCCCGGCTGTGCCTACACGTCCGCCGATTACACCAGCTTCGACCTGCGCCTGGCCCGAGCCTTCCGGTTCGATGGCAGGAAGGTGGAAATGGCACTCAATGGCATCAATCTCGGCGGGCGCCACCAGGAGATGGCCGACCGTTCCGAGCAGTGCCTGCCGCAGCATGCGAACAAGCCGGTCAATCCGACCTCACCGATGGTCTGGCTGTCCCTGGCCGTGGAGATCTGACTCATCCAGCCTGGCGGCTGGATGAGTCAGAGCCGCCAGGCTGGCGTTTACTCCGCTCCACCGCCCTGGTTTCGCCGAATAAAGACCGCTTTCTGCACATCCGTCACCCATACCAGGCCATCCCCCGTCTGGCCGGTGGTCGCTACCTTGACAATATGTCCGACGAGTTCATCGACCATTTCGTCCGGTGCGATGATCTCAATCCTCAACTTATCAGTGAAGTCAGTGAGCTCTTCCTTGATATTGTGGGGAACATGGCGCACCGTCGCACCACACCCCTCCGCCTTGCCTATGGTCATGCCTGGAAACCCCGGGAAGGCACGCAGGGCTTCTCGAAGCCTGGAGAGCTTGTTGGGGCGAATGACAGCCTTGATCTCCTTCATGCTTCGATCTCCTTTTCTTGGAACCAACGATACAACACCGGCAAAACCAGCAAGGTCAGGGCCGTGGAACTCAACAGGCCACCAATCACCACAACAGCCAGGGGACGCGTCACTTCAGACCCCGGGCCGGTCGAGAACAGCATCGGAATCAGCGCCAGCAAGGCCACGCTGGCGGTCATCATGACAGGGCGGAAGCGCTGGCGGCAACCCTCGGTGACGGCCTGGGTGAGGGCCATCCCGTTGGATTGAAGCTGACGGACGCAGGACACCAGCACCACGCCGTTCAACACCGCAATCCCCCATAGATTGATGAAGCCGACGGCGGCCGGCACGGACAGATACTCGCCCGCCACCAGCAGTCCAAACAGGCCGCCAATGGAAGCGAGGGGCAGCACGGTGATGATCAGCCCGGCATACCGCACCGAATTGAAAAGAACGAACAGCAGGAAGAAGATGGCGAGGATCGTGAGCGGAACGATCATCGACAGACGCTTCATGGCCCGCTCCATGTTTTCGAACTGCCCCCCCCACTCCAGGTAGTAGCCCTCCGGCAGCGGGACGTCCCGCGCCAGACGTGCCTGGGCTTCTGCCACAAAGCCACCGAGGTCCCGGCCCTGCACGTTGGCACCAATCACCAGACGGCGCTTGCCCGACTCCCGGGAGATCTGCGCAGGCCCGTCGATCACTTCCACCTTGGCAACGTCGTGCAGGGGTACGACGGCACCGTTCGGGGAACGCAGAACGATGTTGCCGATCGCCTCCGGGTTGTTCCGGTACATTTCCGGATAGCGGATGGCCAGCTGGTAGCGCCGCTCCCCCTCATACACTTCGGTGGCCACCGCGCCGCCTACCGCCATCTCGATCAGCTCGTTGACATCCGCCACATTGATGCCGTGGCGGGCAATCGCCGCGCGATCGATCTCGATGTTCAGGTAGCTTTGCCCTGACACCCGCTCGACTCTCAGGTCCGTCGCCCCTGGCACCGAAGCCAGCACCCTGGAGATCTCATCGCCAACCCGGCGGAGTTCCTCGAGATCATCACCGAAGAGCTTGATGGCGACCTGCGAGCGAACACCCGAAACCATCTCATCCACACGGGCAGCGATGGGCTGCGAGATGGCCAGCTCGATCCCCGGCAAGGTCTTCAACTTGTCGCGGATGGCATTTGCGAAGTCATCCTGCACCCAGCCTTCGGGCCATTCATCCATGGGTTTGAGAGTAACGATGGGATCGGACTCGTGCGGCTGACCGGGATCCGCCGCGGACTCCCCCCGCCCGAGGCGGGACACCACGGTTGCGACACCGGGCACCTCCATGACGCGACGCAAGGCCTCGAACTCCATCTTGATGGACTCGTCGAGGGAAATGTTGGGAGCCCTCACGATGACCGGCGTCAGCGACCCCTCCTGCATCGTCGGAATGAAGGCCTTACCCAGGAACGGAACAACGGCAAGACTCGCCACGAAGGCGCAAATCGCGCCCAGGACGGTGACCTTCGGATTGGCCAGGGCCGCATCAAGCAGCTTCAGGTAAGGCTTCTTGAGGACCGCCACGAGCTTGGTGTCGTGCTCGTCCCCGCCCTTGAGCAGGTAGGAGCACAGCACCGGCGTCAGGGTGAAGGACAGCAGCAGCGAGATGCTCAGCGCAATGCCGATGGTCAGGGCCAGCGGACTGAACATCTTGCCCTCCATGCCCTCCAGGGACAGCAAGGGCATGAACACCAGGATGATGATGCCGACCCCGAACAGCACGGGCGTCCCCACCTCCGATGCGGCATCAAAGATGATGCGCACGGCCGACTCACCGGTCTTGGCACGCTCACCAAGTCGGACGAAGGCATTTTCAACCACCACCACGGCACCATCGACCATCAGGCCGATGGCGATCGCCAGCCCGCCCAACGACATCAGGTTGGCCGATATCCCGTAGTGGTTCATCACCATGAAGGTCATCAGTGGCGTCAGCACCAGATTGGCCACCACGATGAGCGAAGAACGGACGTCCCCCAAAAAGATGAACAGGATCACCACCACCAGCACGATGCCTTCGGCGAGCACCTTGCCGACGGTCAGCATGGCCGCATCGACCAGCGTGGTCCGGTCGTAGAACGGCACGATCTGCAAACCACCCGGCAGCATCTGGCGCTCGTTGATCTCGGCCACCTTGGCCTTGATGCGCCCCACCACTTCCCGGGCATTCCCTCCACGGATCATCAGCACGATGCCCGCAACGGCCTCCGTCTCGCCGTTCTTGATGATCGCGCCCTGGCGGACCTCCGCTCCGATGTCCACCTCGGCTACATCCCGGACATAAACCGGCGTTCCTCCCACCTCCTTGACCACGATGAGGCCGATGTCATCCACCGAGCGGATCAGGCCCTGGCCACGGATGATGAGTTGCTCCGCATACTGGGGCAGCACGCCGCCCCCGGAGTTGGCATTGTTGGCTGCCAGTGCCCGGTAGATGTCGTGAGCCGCGAGTTGGTGATAGCGCAGGCGGTCAGGATTCACCCTCACCTGATACTGCTTGGCGTGACCGCCCTGGGTATTGATCTCGGCCACCCCCGGAATGGAGCGGAGCATCGGCCTCACGACCCAGTCCTGGATGGTACGCCGCTCGATCAACTCGGCCTCGGTCAGCGACCTCAGCTTGCCATCCGCCCCCTGGTCACTGGGGTGCTCAAGGGTATATTGATAGACTTCGCCGAGGCCGGTGGACACCGGTCCAAGCACCGGCGTGATCCCCGTCGGCATCCTGCCCATGACCTCGATGAGGCGTTCCATCACCAACTGCCGGGCGAAATACACGTCGGTCTTGTCGGTGAACACGAGCGTGACGATGGAGATCCCGTTGCGGTTGAGCGAGCGCATCTCGGTCAGACCGGGAAGACCGGTCATCGCGATTTCAACGGGGACGGTGACAAAGCGCTCCACTTCCTCCGGAGAGCGTCCGGGCGCCTCGGTGGCCACCTGGACCTGCACGTTGGTCACATCCGGAAAAGCATCAACGGATAGCTTGTTGACCGCCATGAGGCCCGCAAGAAGCAAGCAGACGCACACGACTACCAGAACGATGCGCTGCTTGAGCGCACCGCGGATCAAGGATTCAACCATGGATCAGCCTCCCAGCAGCACGCGTCGGCGTTCGTTGTTCAGGTGGAAGGCCCCATCGACCACCACCTGCGCACCGCTTGCCAGACCACTCAGGACGGGGCGGACCCCACGACTTTCAGGTCCGAGCTGGACCTTCACCTGCCGGAAGCGCTTGCCATCCTCGCTGGAGAGGAACACGTAGTCCGTGTTGTCCTCCCGAACCACCGCCCCGGCAGGAACGACCAGCGTGTCCTTGGGCTTGCCATCGATCAGCATGGTTGCCAGCATCTCCGGCTTGAGCTGCCCTGTCGGATTATTGAGGGCCACCCGCACCAAGACAGTGCGGGTCTGGGGGTTCACGGTCTGCCCGACAAAGATCACCTTGCCCTTGAATCGCTGGCCATCCAGCGCAGGGACTTCAACCTCCACCGTCTGCCCGGTCAGCGCCATCCCCGACTGCTCCTCCGGAACCTGCGCCACAGCCCACAGCTTGGACAGATCCGCCACCGTGAACAGTGCATCGGAGGGTTGGACCACCTGGCCTGGGGTCACCTTGCGCTCCACGACCACGCCATGCAGCGTGGCCGAGACCGGGGTGGTGGACGAAATCACACCCGACTTGGCGAGGGAGCCGATCGTCTTTTCCGAAAGACCCAATACCCGCAACTGATCTGCCGCGGCACGCCGCTCGGCATCGGCCAGTGCGAGTTCGGTTTCCCGACGTTGCAACTCCGCCGAGCCGATCACATCGTTCTGCAGCAGGATGCGGGCCCGCTCCACGGCCTTACGGTTCAGTTCGGCCGTAGTCTGGGATTTGAGGTAGGCCAGCTGGGCCGTGGTCAGCTCCGTACTGTTGATGATGGCCAGCACGGACCCCGGACGAACCTCGTCCCCGAGCTGGGCGTTCAGGGACGAAACCCGGCCCGTGACGGTCGATCCGATACGTGCGAGCAACTGCTCATCAAAGGCGATCCGTCCCGCGACCCGCAAGGACTGGACGACTGGAGCCGTCTTGATCACATCGACCTTCAACTGCGCGCGCAACTCCGGGTTGGGCTCGACGAGCGCGGGATCCGGCTTGGCAACGGGTGGGGCCTCCTCCGGCGCCTTGCCACATGCCGTCACCAGGGCTGCACTGACAAGAAGCGTAACCAGACGAAAACGTGCTTTAGTCATTTCATTTCCTCAATGTTCAGTGCGCGCAAACGCTCGATCTCGATGGACGCCAGCTGCAACTCATAACGTGCGGTGATCAATTCGTTACGGGCCGCGCGGAAGACGCGCTGCGCGTCGAGATAGTCCAGGATCCCCCGTTCGCCGAAGCGGTAGGCGGATTCCGCGACCTTCAGTGCGGCCTCGGCCTGGCGAAGGATGCCGGTCTCCAGGGCATTCACCTGGTTGCGGGCGATCTCGTAATGCCGGTAGGCCGTCTCCAGGGCCTGCAAAAGCAGCAGCTCCTGGTTGTCACGGTCGCTGCGGGACTTGCCCAGCAGGGCCCCCGCCTCGGCCACCGGCCCGGTGCGCCTGTCCCACAGAGGCACCACCGCAAACACGCCAATGCGGCTGTTGCGGGTTTCCACGTCACGGTCCTCGGCCACCTTCAGGGACACTTCAGGATGGCGGCGCAGCCGCTCCAGCTCCAGCTGGCGCTCAGCCCGGCGGACCTCGGCGCGGGCACGGGCCAGCTCCGGGTTGCGGGCGAGGACCTCCTCGCGCAGGGTCTCGAGCGCAGGCACGGCGGGGCCAGCCGCCAGAGATCCATCTACCTCGAAATCCACCGGCAGGCCCGGCCCCACCATGCTGCGCAGCAGCGCCTTGGCCTGGGCGACCCGCAGGCCGGCACTTTCGGCGGCCTTCTGGGCGTTGAGGAGCTCCGTGTCGGCCTTGATCAGCTCGTAACGCGGCGCTTCGCCGGTCTGGACGCGGACGGCGACCCGCGCACGGATCTGCTCGGCGAGGCTCAGGTCCTCGCTGGTGGCCCGCTGCTCGGCCTGCCGCCGCAGCAATTCGAAGAAGCGCTGATCGAGGCGCGCCAGCAGATCCACTTCGAAGACACGGCCTTCGGCCTGGCGGGCCTCGAGCCCATAGCCCGCCGCGCCGATGCGCGCCTCACGCTGCCAGGGGTTGTCGATGCGCTGGGTGATCTCGAGGGACTGTGAAGCGCCCGTGGCGACACCCGGCACCCGGGCCTGGGTCCGACCGGCCAGGAATTCCACCTCCGGGTTGGGATAGGCGCCCGCCGTGACGACCTGGGCCCGACCCGCCTCCACCATGGAGCGGGCTGCCTGCAACGAGGGATGGGTGGCCCGGGCCGCATCGCGCAGGGCCTGGAGCTTGTAGGGCTCGGCTGCCGGCGCAGCAGCCAGGGCGGAATGAGCCAACGCCACCAGGGCGAGGGCCGCACAAAATCTTCTTGACATAAAAATCCTTCAGCACCCCTTGAGGGCGCTGCCGATGACAACGAAAGGCAACAGGCACGAAACCCGCCGGCAAACGGCCCCCTCAGGGGCTGCGTCAGCCCAGGCGTGGTGGTGGCGGTGTTTGCCTGGGTATCACCGAGAGCCAGTGGCAGAGAACATGCCCTGGAGGATCTTCAAGCAGAAATTGGGCCTGCATGCGGGGCTCGCAGGCCAGGGCGGGACAATCCAGCGGATCCGGCGCATCCAGATCCAGGCTTGCATCGAGGAAGGGAGACAGCTGCTGGACCTGCTCGGCCTTGTCGGCCAGCTCGGCGGCGGCTTCCACGTTGTCGTCGGCCATGGAGGTACCCGCCCAGAAAAGGACGAGACAGGCCATCAACAGTGAAAGGAGTCGCCGAATGGATCGCATTGCAACACAAGACCGGAAGTGAGCCCCTAAAGTTCCGCATCCGCTTACGATTACGTGGGAGCGACGGAACGTGGGCGTGACTATAATCGCACTTTTTTCGTTTTTCCTTCTCATCATGTTGCGTCGCATCATCCTGCTTCTGCTGGTCCTTCCGGTCCTCGCCTCCGCCCAGATGACCCCTCCGACGGTCGCCGCCAAGGCCTGGGTGCTCCTCGATGTGGGCTCCGGCCAGACCCTGACCGCAGAGAAGCTCGATGAGCGGATCGAGCCGGCCTCGCTGACCAAGCTGATGACGGCCTATCTCAGCTTTGCCGCCGTCAAGAACAAGACCCTCTCCCTCGAGCAGGTCGTGCCGGTCTCCGAGCGGGCCTGGAAGGTCCCCGGCTCCAAGATGTTCATCGAGCCGAACATGCCGGTCACGGTCAAGGAGCTGATCCACGGCATGATCATCCAGTCCGGCAATGACGCCTGCGTCGCCCTGGCGGAAGTGATCGCCGGCTCCGAAGAGAACTTCGTGCAGCTGATGAACAAGGAAGCAGCCCGCCTCGGCCTGAAGAACACCCACTTCGAGAACTCCACCGGCCTGCCCCACCCCTCGCACCTGACCTCCGTGCGCGACCTGGCCACCCTGGCCACCGCGATCATCCGCGACTTTCCCGAGTTCTATCCGATCTACTCCATCAAGGAGTACACCTACAACAAGATCCGCCAGCCCAACCGCAACCGCCTGCTCTACATCGACCCCACCGTCGATGGCGTCAAGACCGGCCACACCGAGAGCGCCGGCTACTGCCTGATCGCCTCCGCCAAGCGCAACGACCGCCGCCTGGTGTCCGTGGTGGTCGGCACCACCAGCGACAGCGTGCGCGCTCAGGAATCCCAGAAGCTGCTCAACTGGGGCTACCTGGCCTTCGACACGGTCAAGGTGTATGGCGCCAACCAGGCCGTGCAGGAGTTCCGCATCTGGAAGGGCCAGGAAAACATGGTCAAGGCTGGCTTCCTGAACGATTTCGTGCTGTCCCTGCCGAAGGGTGACGGGGACAAGCTGAAGGCCACCGTGGTCAGCCAGCAGCCCCTGATGGCGCCGGTGGCGAAGGGTCAGGCCGTCGGCACCCTGCAGCTCAGCCTCGACGGCAAGCCAGTGGGCGAATACCCCCTGGTCGCCCTGGAGGAAGTCCCCGAAGCCGGCTGGTTCGGCCGCCTGTGGGACGCCATCCGCCTGTGGTTCAAGAACCTGTGAGCGAGACACCGATGACTGAAGAACGCACCACCCTGCTTGAGTTTCCCTGCGAGTTTCCCATCAAGATCATGGGCGCGCGGGTGGACGGTTTCGCCCAGGCGGTGCTCGAGGTGGTGCTGCGCCACGCCCCGGACTTCGAAGCCGGGGCGATGCAGATGCGCCCCTCCGCCAAGGGCAACTACCTGGCCATCACCTGCACGCTCAACGCCACCTCCCAGGCCCAGCTCGACGCCCTGTACCAGGAGCTGTCGTCCCACCCGATGGTCAAGGTCGTCCTGTGATCGTCCGGCGCCTGGGCCTGGTGCCCTACGAACCGACCTGGCGGGCGATGCAGGACTTCACCTCCAGCCGCGACGCAGGCACCGAGGACGAGCTGTGGCTGGTCCAGCACCCGCCGGTCTATACCCTCGGCCAGGCGGGCAAGCCCGAACACCTGCTGCAGGCCACCGACATTCCCATGGTCAAGATCGACCGGGGCGGCCAGATCACCTACCACGGCCCCGGCCAGGTGGTGGCCTACCTGCTCCTCGACCTGCACCGGCGCCACCTCAAGGTGCGCGAGATGGTCAATCTGCTGGAACAATCCCTGATCGACTGCATCGCCGACTACGGCCTCCACGCCGAGCGCAAGGACGGCGCGCCCGGGGTCTATATCGCCGGAGAGAAGGTGGCGGCCCTCGGCCTGCGGGTCAGGAACGGCTGCACTTACCACGGCCTGTCCCTCAATGTCGATATGGATCTCACACCATTTACGTGGATCAACCCCTGCGGCTATAGTGGGCTCAAGACCATACAACTCAAGGACTTCGGTGTGACCGAGGCACCCGACGAAGTCGCCGAGCGGCTTCTCGGCCACCTCCGGCGACATTTCCCCGACGTCCCCCCCATCGCCTGACCAAAGGACACGCCCCCATGGACTCCGAGAGCCGCAAGCAGCGCGGCGCCGCCAAGACCGCCCGCATCCCCATCAAGATCGTTCCCGCCGAGCGCCTCAAGAAACCCGACTGGATCCGCATCAAGCTGGGCGCCGGCGCCGAGGTCGAACGCTTCAACGAGATCAAGGACACCCTGCGCGAGCACAAGCTGCACACCGTCTGCGAGGAAGCCTCCTGCCCGAACATCCACGAATGCTTCGGCAAGGGCACGGCCACCTTCATGATCATGGGCGACATCTGCACCCGCCGCTGTCCCTTCTGCGACGTGGGCCACGGCCGCCCCGAGCCCCTCGACGTGAACGAGCCGGCCAACCTGGCCAAGACCATCGCCGCCATGCGCCTCAACTACGTGGTGATCACCAGCGTGGACCGGGACGACCTGCGCGACGGCGGCGCCCAGCACTTCGTCGAGTGCATCCGCTCCACCCGCGAGGCCAGCCCCAAAACCACCATCGAGGTGCTGGTGCCCGACTTCCGCGGCCGCATGGAGATCGCCCTGGACATCTTCGACCAGGCCACGCCCGACGTGATGAACCACAACCTCGAGACCGTGCCGCGCCTCTACAAGCAGGCCCGCCCGGGCGCCGACTACGCCTACTCCCTCGAGCTGCTCAAGCAGTTCAAGGCCCGCCACCCGGAGGTCAACACCAAGTCCGGCCTGATGGTCGGCCTCGGCGAGACCGATGACGAGATCCTCGAGGTCATGCGCGACATGCGCGCCCACGACGTGGACATGCTCACCATCGGCCAGTACCTGCAGCCCTCCGGCGGCCACCTGCCGGTGCTGCGCTACGTCCATCCCGACACCTTCAAGATGTTCGAGACCGAAGCGCTGAAGATGGGCTTCAAGAACGCCGCCTGCGGCCCCATGGTGCGCTCCAGCTACTGGGCCGACCAGCAGGC
>CALBTT010000136.1 GCA_937967645.1 uncultured Zoogloea sp. | reverse complement strand
GTCTCGCCGAGGTAGACGATGTCCACCGGGGCCTCCGCCATGTCGGCGTAGAAGGCCAGGGTGGACTGGCGGGGCCAGTAGTAGAGCAGGGGGCCGAGGGCGAGCTTCATGGGCGGGTCACTTCCAGGGACGGTAGTAGGCGCCGAGGGTGTGGCTCTGGCCTTCGGACACCTTGTTGAGTTCGGCCATCCAGGCGGGCTCTACGCGGAAGGCGGCGGGTTCGCGTTGCAGGCGGTCGAGGGCGGCGCGCCACACGCGGGTGACCTGGGCCACATAGGCCGGGCTGCGCTGGCGCCCTTCGATCTTGATCGCGCGGACCCCGGCGGCGGCCAGCTCGGGCAGCAGCTCCAGGGTGTTGAGGCTGGTCGGCTCCTCGATGGCGTAGTAGGTCTCGTCGTTGACCTCGAAGCGGCCTTTGCAGAGGGTCGGGTAGCCGGCCCGCTCGCCGTCGGCGAAGCGGTCGATGAGGATGCCGTTGAGGCGGGTCTCCATGCCCTTCGGGGTCTGCTCCCAGCGCACGTGCTTGCCCGGCGAGCAGGCGCCGTTGCAGTTGGGCGACTCGCCGGTGGCGTAGGCCGACAGGGCGCAGCGGCCTTCGACCATGACGCACAGGCCGCCGAAGCCGAACACCTCGATTTCAACCGGGGTGTTGGCGATCACCTGTTCCACCTGGGCCAGGGACAGCACCCGCGGCAGCACCGCGCGGGAGATGCCGAAATGCTCGTGATAGAAGTTGATGGCGTCGTAGCTGGTGGCCGAGCCCTGCACCGACAAGTGCAGGCGCAGCTGCGGGTGGGTCCGGCGGGCGTAGGCCATCAGCCCCGGGTCGGCCAGGATCACCGCGTCGATGCCACAGGCGGCGGCACGGTCCACCGCCGCGGTCCAGCGCTGCCAGTTGTCGGTCTGCGGGTAGGTATTGAGGGCCAACAGCACCTTGCGGCCGCGATCGTGGGCATAGCGCACGCCCTCGGCCATGGCCTTGTCGTCGAAATTGAGGCCGGTGAAGTTGCGGGCGTTGGTGGCGTCCTTGAAACCGAGATAGACGCAATCGGCGCCGTGGTCCACGGCGGTCTTGAGGGCGGGCAGGCTGCCGGCGGGGCAGACCAGTTCGATCGGAGGCGCGGATGTCATGGGGCTGCGGTGGCGTGAAAGACGCGGCCGGACTATAGGCGCCCCGGCAGGGAGCGACCTTGACCGGGGTCAACGGGGAATCAGGCGGAAAGCCCTGCTGACAAGGTGGGATTCTCCTTCCTGGCACATGGGCATACCACGCGCAGTGGTGCATACTGCGTCCAAATTTTCAGACACATGCCTGCATGTCCGCTTCCTTGCCTCGTCGCCGTTTCCTGCGTGCCGGACTTGGGACCACGATCCTGCTGCTCGGCTGCGGGAGTGGTTGCAGCTCGAGCCGCCGGGAGCCGATCAAGTTCGCCACCAATCCCTGGCCGGGTTACGACCCGCTCTACGTGGCCAGGGAGAAGGGCTTCTTCGATGAGGCCGGGCTGAATGTGTCCCTGGTTGACCTGACCTCCCTGGGGGCGTCCCGCCGGGCTTTCGAGCGGGGGCAGGTGGATGGTTGCGGGGCGACCCTGGTCGAGTTGCTGCTGGCAGCCGACCAGTCGGGGATCCGGCCGCAGATCGCTGCGGTGGTGGATTACTCGGATGGGGCGGATGTCCTCATCGGGCGTGGCGCCCTCGCCGGGCTTGCCGATCTGCGCGGCCACCGGGTCGCCATCGAGCCTGGCACCCTGCACATCCAGTTGCTGGCGCTGGCCCTGGCCAGCGTCGGGCTCACCGTACGGGACGTGCTGCTCGTGCCGATGCCGCAGAATGCGATGCCGGCTGCGTTCGCCGACGGCCGGGTGGCCGCCGCGGTGTGTTTCCCGCCGGAATCGAACCGTCTCCTCGAGAACAACGGCAAGGTGCTGTTCCACAGCGGCCAGGTGCCGGGCGAGGTGGTGGACACCCTGGTGTTCGACAGTAGCTTCGTGGCCCGCCGCGGGCCGGACGTGCAGGCCTTCGTGGCGGCCTATTACCGCGCGATGGACTTCATCCAGACGAATGCCGACGAGGCGCACGCCATCATGGCACGCCGGGAGAACGTCGATGTGGCCGAGTTGCGGACGACGCTGGCCGGCCTGCACTATGTCTCCCGCCAGGAGCAGCGGGTCCTGTTGGCGCCCGACGGGCCGGTGGCGCGGTCACTGAATCATTTGCAGGAGGCCATGATGACGCTGGCCCAGTTGCGGCAAAGCCGCAGCCTGAAGGATTTCCTGATCGCCCGGGACCTGATCGCTGCCAGTGATGTGACCGCATGATGCCCCGGCCAGGGCGCTTCCTCTCCCTGCGCTGGCGCCTCATGGGGCCTTTGCTGGGCTTGTGGGTGGTGGCCATGGGCGTGCTGGTGGCCGTCATCCACACCAGCATCCTTGAGCGCTTCCGGACGCTGGTGGAGCAACGCGCCGATGTCATCGTGGCCGCCATCTATTCGGCTGCGGAAAGCGCCCGGGAGCCCGCCGACCTGCGCCGTTTCATCTCGACCCTCGGGGCCTCCCGCGATGTGGTGCAGGTGATGCTGGTGACGGGTTCGCCGCCGCGGGTGCTGGCCGCGACCGACCACCGCCTGCAGGACAGCGCGCTGGACGTGCTCCGCGAACCGGTCTTCGAGCAGCGCCTGGCCGCTGTCCAACTGCAACGCAAGGGCTGGCGATACCTGGATCTGGATGCCCGGCGCCTGGATGTGCTCGAGCCCGTCTTGTTGATGGGCGCCGACGGCGCCAACGGCCGCCTGGAGGACGGGGTGCTGGCCCTGCAGCTGGAGGCGGACAGCCTCTGGCAGGGGGCTCGCAGCACGGTCGTTCAGCTGTCCCTGTGGCTGGGGGGCATCCTCACGGTGGTGGCCGGGCTGATCTACCTCTTGCTGGCGCGCTATGTCCTGCACCCTGCCGAAGGCATCCGCAGGGCCCTGGCCGGACGCAGCGGAGGCCGGGGTTACGGGGCCGAGGGGGATGTCGTCGTGCCGGTGCTGCGGCGGGACGAATTGGGTGAGCTGGCGGCCGCCCTCAACGGTTTGTTGACCACCCTGCGCACCCGTAACCGCCAGCTTGCCCGGGCCCGCGACGAGCATCTGGCGATGCTCGAGACTTTCCCGCATCTGGCCTGGCGCGCCGACACCACGGGTGCCTGCGACTGGTTCAACCGGGCCTGGCTGAATTTCACCGGTCGCAGTCTGGCCGAGGAAGTGGGTTTTGGTTGGGCCGAGGGCGTGCACCCGGATGACCGCGAGGCCTGCCTGGCGGCCTGGGCCACCGCCCTGGCCACGCGCATGCCACTGGCGATCGAGTACCGCCTGCGCAATGCCGACGGCCGCTATCACTGGATCGCCGACCACGGCGCTCCCTTGTACGACGAGAATGGTGTGTTCACCGGCTATGTCGGCTCCTGCTACGACCTGCAGGCAGGCCGCGACACGGCCCGCGACATCGCCCGCATGACCCGGCTCTACCAGGCCCTCTCCGCCACCAACAAGGCCATCGTGCATGCGGCGGACGCGGCCACCCTGTTGCCGGAGGTGTGCCGCATTGCCGTGGACTACGGCGAGCTCGACCTGGCCTGGATCGGCTTCATGGCGCCCGGCGAGACCCTGCTCAAGCCAAGTGCCGCCTGGGGGCGGAGCGGAGCGGAGAGCCTGGCGCAGGTGGCGGCCTGGGCTCCCGGCCCCGCGGGGCTGTCCGCCGGGGCGCAGATCTTCAATGGTGGCCCCGACTGCACCGGCGGGCCGATGCCGGCCGGTGCGGGCTCCTTCGCCCTGTTCCCGATCCACGGCGAAGAGGGGGTGACCGGAGCATTGGTGCTGAGCAAGGCCCAGCCGGGTTTCTTCGATGCCCACACGGTGACCCTGCTGGACGAGATGAGCGCCGACATCGGCTTCGCCCTGCGCAGCTACCGGCGCGACGAGAGCCTGCGGCTGGCAGCCCGGGTCTTCGAGAACAACTCCGAGGGCATCGTGGTGGTCGAGCCCGACCGCCGGGTGGTGATGATCAACCGCGCCTTCACCCGCCTCACCGGCTTCACCCGCGAAGATCTGGCCGGGCGGCCGCTGCAACTCTTCGATCCAGCGCGCCATCCGCGGGGGTTCGCCGCCAGCCTGAGGGATATCGCGGCCCGGGATGGCCTGTGGCAGGGCGAGGTATGGATCCGTCGCAAATCGGGTGAGACCTTCCCCGCCGACATGTCGGTCAGCGGCGTGCATGTGCCTGGCGGCGAAGCTGCTCACTATGTGGCGGTGTTCTCGGACATCAGCCAGCGCAAGGCCGACGAGGCCCGCATCCGTTTCCTGGCCAACCATGACTTCCTCACCGGCCTGCCTTCCCGGGCGGCGCTGGAGGGGACGGTGGCAGCCGCCATCGCCCAGGCCAGGGCGGTGGGGGGCAAGGTAGCCCTGTGCTTCCTCGATCTGGATCGTTTCAAGAACGTCAATGACACCCTCGGCCACCATGTGGGCGACGACCTGCTGGTCGAAGTGGCGCGGCGCCTGCAGTCCGTGCTGGCCGGGGACGAATCGGTGATGCGCCACGGCGGCGACGAGTTCGTGGTGGTGATGCCGGTGGGGGACGAGCGCGAGCGTCAGGCCCGCGCGGCTGGCCGCCTGCTGACCGCCCTCGACGCGCCCTTCCACCTGGCCGGCTGTGAGTTCTCCCTGTCGGGCAGCATCGGCGTGGCCATCTGGCCGGATGACGGCGCCGACCCGGATGCCCTCCTCGACCGGGCCGACATGGCCATGTACCGGGCCAAGGAGGAGGGGCGCAACGCCGTGGAGTTCTTCGCCGACGGCATCTCGACCCCCAGCAGCGAGCGCCTGTCCCTCGAACTGGCCCTGCGACGTGCCCTCGAACGCAACGAGCTGCGCCTGCACTACCAGCCCGTGGTGGCGGCGGGAGACGGTCGCCTGCTGGCCGCCGAGGCCTTGCTGCGGTGGACCCACCCTGAGTTGGGTGAGGTCTCGCCGGGGCGCTTCATCCCGCTGGCGGAGGAGAGCGGCCTGATCCTGCCCATCGGCAATCGGGTGCTCGACATGGTGTGTGCCCAGCTGGCCGCCTGGCGGGCCGAAGGCCGTCCGCTGGTGCCGTTGGCGGCCAACATCTCGACCCTCCAGTTCCGGCGCAGCGACTTTGTCTCGATCGTCGCGGAGACCCTGGCCCGCCATGACATTCCGGCCTCCCTGCTGATCCTGGAGGTGACGGAGAGCATGGTGATGCGCGATGTCGAGCGGGCCGCCCATCAGCTGGGCGAGCTGAAGGCCCTGGGGGTCTCCATCGCCATCGACGACTTCGGCACCGGTTATTCCAGCCTGGCCTATCTCAAGCGTTTTCCCATCGACAAGCTCAAGGTGGACCAGTCCTTTGTCCGGGAGATCAACGAAGGGCCCGAGGACCGGGCCATTGTCGCGGCGATCGTCGGCCTCGGCCACAACCTGGGCCTGGAGCTGGTGGCAGAGGGCGTCGAGACCGCCGCGATGGCCGCCACCCTGCGCGAGCTGGGCTGCGACCAGTTCCAGGGCTGGCACTACGGGCGGGCCGAGCCGGCCGGGGTTTTCGTCCACCGCCTGGTGGGGCAGGAGACTGTTACAACAGGGTGAATCAGGCGTCCACGCTGCGCTGCAGCGCCCCTATAATCGGCGCAATCTTCAACCCCTTTTCCCGCTGCCATGCTGTTCTGGTTCGTCATCGCCTACTGGCTGATCTCGGTGGCCATCGGCCTCGTCGCCGCAACGCGGGTGCACAACACCCGGGACTTCGCGGTGGCCGGCCGGCACCTGCCCTTCTCGATGGTCACGGCCACGGTGTTTGCCACCTGGTTTGGCGCCGAGGCGGTGCTGGGCATCCCGGCGACCTTCCTCAAGGAAGGGCTGGGCGGCGTGGTGGCCGACCCCTTCGGCTCATCCATGTGCCTGATCCTGGTCGGCCTGTTCTTCGCCGCGCCGCTCTACCGCATGAACC
>CALBTT010000135.1 GCA_937967645.1 uncultured Zoogloea sp. | reverse complement strand
AAGAGACGTCACCAACCGAGAACGCGTGGTCCCGATGAGCGACCACACGAAACAGCCACTCACGCCCGAGGAATTCAAGTCCGAGGTGAGCCGTCGCGGCTGGACGTACCGCGCTCTGGCAGAGCGCTGGGGCGTGACGGAGAACTACGTCAGCAAGCTCGCTCGCAATCCTGAGCGCGCCCTGCACTGGGACGACGCCGTGCGGGGCCTCCCCACGGTTGTCGTGATACGAAAGTAATGACCATAGTGCGTGTTTTCGCTTGACTCGATATGGAATACCGTCCATACTTTGCACAGGGAAGCAACGAGTCGAATAGAACATGCACACGCCGACAGAAAACGAGTTCAGCAAGCTCTCATGGCACTGGGTCAGTGGGGGTTCCAGCTTCATTGAAGGGCGCTCCATGTGGCGCGACCTGCATGAAGCCCGATTCCCGGTGTCTTGGTATGCCGACCCGGCAAGCAGCCCGATTCCGGGCTTTGCCCAGACGGTCGAGCGCATCACCAAGACCGGCTTCGGCTACGTCCGCGCCTCGTCCTCGCTCGTGTTCACCAAGTCCATCCTCCGGGATGACGGCAGCGCGACCTACGGGGCCTGCGGCTGGTTGCACTTCACCAAGGACGACCTGATGTTTCGACAACGGGTCACATCCGCGCCGAGCACTGATGTCGCGTCCGCCCTCGCAAGCGTCCGCTTCGAGCACGACGGGATCGCGCTGATCTCGTCGGTGCTGGTCGAAGGCGGCCAAGGCCAGCTTGACCGTGCGCGCAAGCACGCGGCCGACATGCTGCGGCGCGCAGGCGATGCCAGCCTGTACCTCGACTCGTGCGAGGTCGAGTGCCGCACCCGTGGCGGCCGTGGTGGCTGGCTTGACAAGACCCTGACCAAGCGATTCAGCGTGAAGGAAATCGCCATGCTGATGGGGAACAACAAATGATGAAGCTGCTTGTGGCCCAACCGCGCAAAACAGCGCGCCACCGGCCCAGCAGCGGGGCATCGAATGACAACGGCTCGGGAGGAAGGCAGCACCTCTCCGAAGCGCATTAAGGACTGACGCTATGCAAATCAAATGGGGTATCGACGCAGGTGCTCGCAAACGCGGCGAGACACTGCCCGTCGCATGGAACAGCCGGGCAGCGGTCAACGGCCACTGCCTGCTCGTGGGCATGTCCGGCGCGGGCAAGACGCACAGCCTGCGCAAGATCGTGCGCGAGATGATCGGAACGTCGGAGCGCGGCAGCGCGCCGCGCTTCCATGTGTTCGACGTTCACGGCGACATCGAGATCGACGGCGCGAGCACCGTCATGTTCTCCGAGCAGACCGCCTACGGCATGAACCCTCTGCGCGTGAATGCAGACCCGCACTTCGGCGGCGTCCGCAAGCGCGTGCAAGGCTTCATCAACACCATGAACCGCGTGATGCACCGGCTTGGCCCCAAGCAGGAAGCCGTGCTGCGCAACATCCTCCAAGATGTCTACACCCACCACGGCTTCCGTCAGGATGACCCGCGCTCGTGGCACATCGACGATGACACGGCGCATCACCTGACCAATGGCGACCCGAACCGCCTGTACCTCGACGTGCCCAAGGCCGAGAAGGATCAACTGAAAGACCTCAAGGTCGGCGCGCAGTGGGATGGTCAACTCTTCTGCTGGTGGATTCCTCCCGACCAGTACCAAGGTGCAGTCACTCGCTGGCCGCCCAAGACGCTCTCCCGCACGCACCCGTCGATCACGGATGCGCTGCGCTACGCCCGGCACCGCCTCCAGATGTCGTTCCTCGGCAGCGGCATCGACGCGATCACCAACTTGGAGATCGCCAATCGTGCGTCCGCCGCCTACCAACGCAAGCTGCTTGAAGCGCTGCGCAAGGGTGAAAAGGGCTTCGAGGACGAGAAGCTGCAAGCCGACATCGACAAGGCCAAGCAGAAGGCCATCGAGGCGTACACCGACTACGTGTCCTCCATCGCGACCGGCCAAGAACTGACCGACGTGATGAAGTACGACAGCACCGAGGTCTTGAAGTCGGTCGTTGACCGCCTCGAAAACCTCGAAGGCATCGGCATCTTCAAGTCGGCACCGCCGCCCTTCGATCCACGCACCTCGATCTGGCGCTACAACATCAAGGCACTCAGCATGGAAGAGCGCAAGCTGTTCGTGCTCTTCCGCCTTGAAGAAATCTTCGCAGCGGCAGTGCAGCGTGGCGAGCAGGACGACATCGTAGAAGTGGTCATCCTCGACGAAGCCCACATCTACGCCGACGACGATCCCGACAACATCATCAACACCATCGCCAAGGAGGCCCGCAAGTTCGGCCTCGCGCTGATCTGCGCGAGCCAAAGCCCGACCCACTTCCCCGAGGACTTCATCGCTTCCGTGGCGACGAAGATCATCCTCGGCATCGACGAGATGTACTGGCGCGGATCGGCGACCAAGCTGCGCGTCGCCGAAGAGGCGCTGGCGTGGATCAAGCTGCAAAAGACCATGCTGGTGCAACTGAAAACCAAGGGCGAGACGAAGAACGACTGGCGTTGGACGCTGATCGACTGACCGCCCTGCATCCCGCAGCCACACGCTGCCACCAACTCAGAGACTCAGGCTCAACCACTAGGAACCTAAGCCATGAACAAGGAAGAAATCATCGAGATCATTGCCGCAGAGCACGGCATCCCCAAGACCAAGGCCAACGAGATCATCCGCACGTTCCTCGGCACCGTACAGGATGCCGTGGTGCGCGGTGACAAGGTGACGCTGGTCGGTTTCGGCATCTTCGAGGCCCACCTTGCGAAGCCCCGCACCGGCCACAACCCCCGTACTGGCGAGAAGGTCGAGATCGGCGAGAAGCGCCGTCCGAAGTTCACCGCTGGCCGCACGTTCCGCGCCGCCGTCGCGGGTGAGCACACCGCCGACGATGGTGATGGCGAATGAGCATCCCATCCATCACCCTGCCGGTCGTGGAAGCGTTGCTGGGCAACTTCCGCAACGCCTCCTTGAATGACCTGTCCGCGACCCCGAACGAGGTCATCACGTTGATCGACGTGTTCGTTGTGCTCTGGCCCGTGGCCCGGCCGCTGGTCGAGGCCAAGGGCACCTCCAAGATCGACGAGATCGTCACGGCCCTGCAACCGGCTGGCCGCGCCTCGTACAGCGACGCCATGTCGGCAGTCACCGCCATGCGTACCGAGATGGTTGCGCTTGCCGCCGTGCCGCAGGCCCAGTGGCACAACCGCAAGATCGCCGCGCACGGGTTGTCCGTGCTGCGGGTGATCCACCTGCTGGGTGACGCCCATTTGCCCCCAGTGCCATTTGACGCGCTGGTCGCGCCGTTCCTGCCTGCGCTGGCCCCCATGCTCACCGCACCTCGGACATCAACCAAGGAGTGAGCCGTGACCACCGACTTCATCTTCGGCACCACCTTCGGATCGTCCGGGCTTGCGACGCGGATGCTCTTCGACAAGCTCCGGGCGGGTGAGGACTTCGTGGTCATCGACCCGAAGGCGTCCACCTACCCGATGTCCAAGACCAAGGCCAAGAAGCGCCTCAAGATCGGAAGAGCACACGT
>CALBTT010000134.1 GCA_937967645.1 uncultured Zoogloea sp. | reverse complement strand
CCCGCTCTACGGGCGCTCGGGCGGCGAGCTTGCCAAGCTCGGCGGCCGTCAGCGCTTCGCGCTCGGCACTACCAACATCAAGGCCACGGTCGGCAAGCGCACCGTGGCTGTCTACCGGGTCGAGGGGCAAGGGCTTGCCGGAGTCACCGGCATCGCCTCCCTCGACACCTCCGACATCGACCGGCTGCGCAGCGTGCTCGCCAGCCTTCCCCAGCATTCATAGGAGATCGACTCATGCGTTTCGTGTTCCTCGCCCTTGTGGCTGTGTTCGTCGCTTCCATCATCGCCAACGGCCTCGGCCGCGACGCTGATGTGAAGTTGGCTATCCATCAGTCCGAGGCACAAGCCAAGCTCGACGAAGAGCAGCGCGCCATCCTGACGCGCCTTGAGGCCAAGAAGGATGCCAAGGTGTCCGAGTTCGTGCAGGACTGGCGCAGGGAGTACCCCAAGGCCAGCGCGGAGCAACTGCAAGAACTGCGGCTGATCGAGCAGAAGATCAACAACGACATCACCGTCGCCGCTGACTTCACGCTCGCGGCCCACCAGAAGAAGGTGGACAAGATCAACGCAGCCTTCACGGCACCGTTCGGCGGCAAGGTCGAGGCCAAGCCCGGCCTGTAGGCCAGCGAACCGCACAACACATGAGCAGGCCCAGCCTGCCGCTTGATGAAAGGTACTGAACCATGTCTCTCACCGTCTCCACCGGACTCATCGAGAAAACCGCTCACCCGGAACTCGACAGCTACCGCACCTCGGTCGCCCGTTTCGGGCGTGACCGCGATCTGTCCATCGACATCGCGGGCCTCGGCGACGAGGCGCTGCGCGACCTGATGACTGCTGCACAGGCGGTCGAGGACTCCAAGACCGTTCGCGCCATCGAGTCCATCCTGACGGCGCGCAGCGGCGACTTCAACAAGCCGATCCCCAGCTTCAAGGCGTTCGAGGGCGTGCTGAGTGCGTTCTTCCAGCATGACCTCATCGACGGATGGCTCTACGTCACGGGTGACGACGGCCAGCTTTACCCGGAGCTTGTGACCGGAATCAAGTACGACGACGGGCGCAACATGCGCGGCTCTGACGTGACTCCCACCGTCACGATCAAGACGGCGTACTACGGTCGCACGAGCAACGGCCGCAGCGAGAAGGTGATGCTCGGCGTCACCAGCGGCAGTCACACCTTCCAGCCGCAGGATGTGGTGCGCCGCCGTGTCGCGGACATCCTCGCGGCCTCCGGCATCTACAAAGAGACTCCGGCCCTCAAAGCAGAGTATGAGGCCGCCATGAAGCGGCACCGTGATGTCACGCTGCACGCCTTCCGGCAGCAGTTCCGTGCCAACGGAGCGGTCAAGTTCTACGAGGCAGACGACTACCGCCGCCGTGGCGTCGAGGTCGAGAACCGCCGCGTGATCCACGATCTCGAACCGTCGAACTATGGCGCGTTCTCCAACCACGTCGAGTCCAAGCTGCTTGAAAAGCACGAAGGGCACGCGGGTGTCGGCGCGGTGCCCGAGCACCCGGTCATCCGTGTGTTTGATCTCAAGACACATGAGTTCTACTGGGTGCATAGCGCCGTTCTGACGCCCTACAAGTACGACAAGACGCTGCGCGACAAGCTCATCCTCCCGCCCAGCCATCGCGACCTGCTCGACGTGCTCACGAGCGATCTGGGCGCTTTCGTCGAGGACATCATCGAAGGCAAGAGCGCGGGCAACGTCATTCTGTGCAAGGGAATCCCCGGTGTCGGCAAGACCCTCACTGCGGAGGTCTACGCCGAACTGATCGAGCGTCCCCTGTATTCGATCCACTCCGGTTCGCTGGGCACCAGCGCCTCGCAGATCGAGAAGAGCTTGCAGATGATTTTCCAGCGCGCCAAGCGCTGGGACTGCGTGCTGCTGCTCGACGAGGCTGATGTGTTCGTCGTGCAGCGAGGGGACAACATCGAGCAGAACGCCATCGTCGCCGAATTCCTGCGCACCCTCGAATACTTCGACGGACTGCTGTTCATGACCACGAACAGACCCAACGACATCGACGAGGCCATCGTCTCGCGTTGCGCCGCGATCATCGGCTACACGCCACCCAGCCCCAAAGATGCAGCGGCGATCTGGCGCGTGATGGCGGCCCAGTACAAGGCCGAGGTCGGCGACGACCTCATCACGGGTCTGGTCGAACTGTTCCCGACGATTGCGCCTCGCGACATCAAGATGCTGTTCCGTCTGGCCCTGCGCGTCGCCAAGGGCCGGAACGAGACGCTGACGCTGGAAACTTTCCGGCGCTGCGCGATGTTCCGCGCCATCGACATGAAGTCCGAAGGCGAGGCCGAGTGATGCGCACATGGATCGACCTCGCGGCCGTCGAGACGCCTGCACGCATTGCGCGGCTGGCTCGGGACGCTCGGGGGTATCCGATCCCGCACACGGTCATGTACCGGGCGGACGGCACCCCTGACTTCCGCACCATCGACCCGGAAAAGTGGATGCGCGCAGCGCGCCTGCGCTGCTGCGGCATCTGCGGTGATGTGCTGGGTGCTCGCATCGCGTTCGTGGGTGGCCCCATGTCCATCGAGAACCGGCTGTTCACTGACCTGCCGATGCACCGCGACTGCGCGACCTACGCGCTGCGCGTGTGCCCCTTCCTCGCTGCGCCGACTTTCGCCTACCGGCGAAGCGCGCCCGAAGGCACGGTGGTGAATGCCCATGTCTCCACGGACAGGCCCGACCGCTTCGGCCTCGGCATCTGCCGAGACTTCCGCCTCGGTCGCCTGCCCAGCAATGACATCGTGATCCAAGCAGCCGCCTTCGAGCATGTCGAGTGGTGGCTGCACGGTCAGCAGGCGGTGCCAGCATGACCGAATGGACACCATCGCTCGGCGAGCGCTGCAAGATCGCGTGGGTTCATCACTCAGCCCTCAAGCATGAAGTCGGCAAGACCGTCATCGTGCGCCGGATCAGCGAACTCGACGGGCACCGGCTCGCGTGGTGCGCGCCTGATCTCACCTTCAAGCGCAAGCGCCGCAACGGTTCGACCTACGAAGAGCCTGCGTGCTGGCAATCCCTGTACTTCATCGACCAACTCGAACCTGAGTTCGCCGACCGTTGGGTGCAGGAAAGGACAGCGGTGCCCGCATGATCGAAACGTGGCTCCAAGTGTCCTGCGACGGTTGTGACGACGACGACGCAACCTTCTACACGGAGATGCCGAATTCGACCCGCGCCGAGTTCAGGGAGTACCTGACAGGGCGCGGGTGGCGATGCTACGGATCGCTCGACTACTGCCCCAAGTGCGTCAAGCAGCGCAAGCATGTTGCGCGCAAGAGCATCTACGGGAGCGACGACAAGTGATCGCGCTCACCGAGATGCTGCCCGCCCTTGACGCCCTGCCGCTCGAATGCGACGGGCTGACGCGGGCCATCTCAACGCTGATGCAGCGTGACGCCGTGGCGCACAGCGTCCACGTCGGCCGCGTCCAGATCGAGAGCGTCGGCATCATCCCCTACCACTGGTGGATCGCGCTGCCCGATGGCCGCCTCTGCGACCTGCGGGCACGCATGTGGCTCGGGCACGACGAGCGCGTGCCACATGGCCTCTTCGAGCCGCAGACTCACCAGCAGTACCAGACCCAAGGCGAGGTGCAGCCAGCTTCGGTGCGCTTGGCCCCAGCGTTGTTCTACGTGTTGACCAACAAGCCACTTGATGCGTTTGACACCTTGGACGGCACACTGCCACCAATTTCAAAACCCGCGACCGTCCGATGACGACGCAATCACAGGAGAGACGACATGAGTACAAGCATTCACGCCGCCTTGCAGGAGATCGCAGGTGCGCTCTACCGGCTGGGCGAACGCGGCACGGCAGAGCGTGTCTTTGAACTGATCGGCACCACCGACGACACGACCTCGGTGCTGGCCGCCGTGCGCGTGCCGTGGCAGGACACGGCAGACGCCAAGCTGATCCTCAAGCCGCTGTGCGACGCCACGGGCGCGGTCGAGGGCTGCATCGTCCGTCTGGACGCTCGCAACGAGCGCCATGACGGCGGCCCGACCTTCCGGCAAGCGTGGTTCGACAGCAGCCGCGACGCCTTCGTGTGCTCGGCCACCGGCAACACGTTGCCCAACGTCATCGGCTGGGCGTTGGCCCGACCCGAGGACGAATAAATCCGTCAGGGCTTGACGAAATATGGACTATACTCCACACTAACGACATGCGGAGTTTGTCCGTCTTTCTCAAACTGTAGAGGTGCCTCGCGGCACCACGGAGACAGCAGGAATGAATACTTGGGGCCGTTTTCTAGGAGCAGCAGCCACCCTCGCGGTGGCGTGCGTGCTCGCGGCCTGCTCCCGTGAACAAGCTGCTTCGACCCCGAAGCAAGCGGCCCAGCCGCCGCAGGCCGCACCTGCGCAGCAGGCCCCGGTGCTTGTCATCGTGAGCGGCACCAAGGTGAACATCGGCGACCGGATCGCCGAGGTGCATGGACACGACGATCACCTTTGCGGTGGCCCCATCGAGTTCAAGGAGTGCAAGGTGGTGAAGGTCGAGCCGGGCAATCACCCGGTCACTCTCGTCGCCAAGGACGCTCAGGGGCAGTTCGTCCAGTGGGACGAGGTGTGGCAAGTCAGCAAGGTCGAGATGCCGAACAACGGCTCTCGATTGAAGATCACCCGACCGAACGGCACGCTTGTCCGTTCGACACGTTGAAGGAGATGTGCATGGACATCGGCAGCATGATCGTGATGGGCGGCCCGCTGAGATCGGAAGAGCACAAGTCTGAACTCCCGTCACGACTCACCATCTCGTATGCCGTCTTCTGCTTGAACAAAAAAAAAAAAAAA
>CALBTT010000133.1 GCA_937967645.1 uncultured Zoogloea sp. | reverse complement strand
CCCTTCCGATCGGCCGAAGCCGATGCCCACCTGCGGCAGGCGGGCGGCGTGGGCCGACTGTTCGAGGGCTCGGGCCTGGCCGAGGCGGGCGGCGGCGGCCAGCAGGGTCGGGTTGGCCTCCACCGCTTGATGCTCGAGGCGGTCCAGCTGCGGATCGCCGAATACCGACCACCAGTTGCCGCGGGGGAGCTGGTCGGCGGGTTCGGCGGCCTTCCAGGCGGCGTCGCTGGTGGGCGCTTCCTTGAAGGCTTCCGGCGTGGCGACGGCCGGCTTCTGGTAGATGGGGGCCGCCGCGCAGCCGGCCAGGAACAGCAGGCTGGCCAGCAGGCCGATGGCGCGGCGGGGCAGGGGAGAGAGGCGTGAGTTGTGCATGGTCTTACTCCTGGCCCACCGGGGCCGTCACCAGCGGTGCCTCGTGGGGGGCCGCCGAGTGCAGGGGGTGGCGTTTGTCGAGGGTGCGCAGCAGCACGTAGAACACCGGGGTGAGGAAGAGCCCGAACAGGGTCACCCCGATCATCCCGAAGAACACCGCGATGCCCATGGCGTGGCGCATCTCGGCACCGGCCCCGGTCGAGGTGACCAGGGGCACCACGCCCATGATGAAGGCGATGGAGGTCATCAGGATGGGGCGCAGGCGCAGCCGGCTGGCGTCGATGGCGGCCTGCCGCGGGGTGTGGCCCTGCAGCTCCAGCTCGCGGGCGAACTCGACGATCAGAATGGCGTTCTTGCAGGCCAGCCCGACCAGGACCATCAGGCCGATCTGGGTGAAGATGTTGTTGTCGCCGCCGGTGAGCCACACGCCGGTGAGGGCCGCCAGGATGCTCATGGGCACGATCAGGATCACCGCCAGGGGCAGGGTCAGGCTCTCGTACTGGGCCGCCAGCACCAGGAAGACCAGCAGCACGCTGATCGGGAAGACCCACACGCCGGCGTTGCCGGCCAGGATCTTCTGGTAGGTGAGGTCGGTCCATTCGAACTTCACGCCGCGGGGCAGGGTCTCGGCGGCGATGCGCTCGGCGGCGGCCTCGGCCTGGGCCGAGGAGAAGCCGGGGGCCGGCCCTCCGTTGATGTCGGCGGCGGTGAAGCCGTTGTAGCGCACCACCATCTCGGGACCGTAGGTCGGCGTGACCCGCAGCAGGGACGACAGGGGCACCATCTCGCCGTTGGCGTTGCGGGTCTTGAGGCGGCCGATGTCCTCCGGCTGGGCGCGGAAGCCGGCGTCCGCCTGGGCACGCACCTGGTACACCCGACCGAAGCGGTTGAAGTCATTCACATAGAGCGAGCCCAGGTAGATCTGCAGGGTGTCGAACACGTCGGTGATCGCCACGCCCTGCTGCTTGGCCTTGGTGCGGTCCAGATCCACGTCCAGCTGGGGCACGTTGATCTGGTAGCTGGAGAACATCGGGCCCAGCTCCGGTGCCTTGGCGGCGGCCGCCATGAAGGCCTTGGCGGCGCTGTCCAGCTCCGCGTAGCCCAGGCTGCCCCGGTCCTCGATCTGCATCTTGAAGCCGCCCACCGTGCCCAGGCCCATCACCGGCGGGGGCGGGAAGACCGCGATGAAGGCTTCCTGGATGGCTGCGTACTGCTGGTTGAGGGCCCCAGCGATGGCCCCCGCCGACAGCTCCGCCGACTTGCGCTCGGCAAAGGGCTTGAGGCTCACGAAGACGATGCCGGCGCTGGAGCTGTTGGTGAAGCCGTTGATGGAGAGCCCGGGGAAGGCCACCGCGCTCTCCACGCCGGGGTGCTGCAGGGCGATCTCGCCCATGCGCCGGATGACGGCCTCGGTGCGGTCCAGGGACGCGCCGGCCGGTAGCTGGGTGAAGCTCACCAGGTATTGCTTGTCCTGGGCCGGCACGAAGCCGCCGGGCACCAGGTAGGAGATGCCCACGGTCAGGCCGAGCAGCACGGCGTACACGCCCATGGCCGAGGCCTTGCGCTGGATCACGCCGGTGACGCCGCGACCATAGCGTTCGCTGCTGCGCTTGAAGAAGCGGTTGAAGTGCGCGAAGAAGCCGCCGAACCAGCGCTGCATCTGCACCGTGAGCCAGTCGGGGGGCGTGTCGTGGCCCTTGAGCAGGAGCGCGGCCAGGGCCGGCGACAGGGTCAGGGAGTTGAAGGCCGAGATCACCGTCGAAATGGCGATGGTCATGGCGAACTGCTTGTAGAACTGGCCGGTGAGGCCGGTCATGAAGGCCAGGGGGACGAACACCGCCACCAGGGTCAGGGCGATGGCGATGATCGGCCCGGACACCTCGCGCATGGCCCGGTAGGTGGCCTCCCGGGGCGTCAGGCCGGCCTCGATGTTGCGCTCCACGTTCTCCACCACGACGATCGCGTCATCCACCACGATGCCGATGGCCAGCACCATGCCGAACAGGGACAGGGCGTTGATGGAGTAACCGAAGCCCAGCATCAGCGAGAAGGTGCCGATGATCGACACCGGCACCGCCAGCAGCGGAATGATCGAGGCGCGCCAGGTCTGCAGGAAGACGATCACCACCAGCACCACCAGGGCGATGGCCTCCAGCAGGGTGGTGATGACCGCCTTGATGCTGGCCCGCACGAATTGGGTGGGGTCGTAGACGATGCTGTACTGCACCGAGGGCGGGAAGTCCTTGGACAGCTCGGCCATCGTCTCGCGGACCTGGGCCGAGATGTCGAGGGCGTTGGCGCCCGGCGTCTGGAAGATCGGGATGGCCACCGCCGGCTTGTTGTCGAGCAGGGCGCGCAGGCCGTACTCGGCGGCGGCCAGCTCGATGCGCGCCACATCGCCCAGACGGGTGACGCCGCCGTCGGGGGCGGTCTTCAGGATGATGCGGGCGAACTCCGCCTCGTCCTTGAGGCGGCCCTGGGCATTCACGTTCAGCTGCAGGGGCGTGCGGCCATCCCCGGGGGGCGCACCGATCACGCCGGCCGCCACCTGCACGTTCTGTTCGCGGATGGCCTGCACCACGTCGCTGGCGGTGAGCCCGCGCTCGGCCACCTTGCCGGGATCGAGCCATACCCGCATGGCGTAGTTGCCCGAGCCGAACAGCCCGACTTCGCCCACGCCCTGGATGCGCGCCAGGCGGTCCTTGACGTTGAGGACCGCGTAGTTGCGCAGGTAGGTCATGTCATAGCGGTCGTCCGGCGAGGTCAGGTGCACCACCATGGTGATGGTGGGGGTGCTCTTGGCGGTGGTCACCCCCAGCCGCTGCACGTCTTCCGGCAGGCGCGGCAGGGCCTGGGAGACCCGGTTCTGCACCAGTTGCTGGGCCTTGTCGGGATCGACGCCCAGCTGGAAGTGCACGGTCAGGGTCAGGTTGCCGTCGCTGTTGGCCTGGGACTGCATGTACAGCATGCTTTCCACGCCGTTGATGCTCTCTTCCAGCGGTGCGGCGACGGTCTCGGCGATCACCTTGGGGTTGGCGCCGGGAAACTGGGCGCGCACCACCACCGAGGGCGGCACTACCTCCGGGTACTCGGCGATGGGCAGCTTGAACACCGACAGCAGGCCGGCCAGCAGGATGAGGACCGACAGCACCCCGGCAAAGATGGGGCGGTCGATGAAGAACTTCGAGATATTCATGGTGTGCTTTCCGGCGGGCGCTCAGATCTGCGTCTTGTCGGCGCGGGGCAGGGCTGCCGCGGCCACCGGGGCGTTGCCCTCCATGGCCACCGGTCGCGGCGTCACCGGATCGCCCGGGCGGACCCGCTGCAGGCCGTTCACGACGATGCGATCGCCCGCCGAGAGTCCCT
The DNA here is from genome assembly GCA_937967645.1 of uncultured Zoogloea sp. GTDB lineage: Bacteria > Pseudomonadota > Gammaproteobacteria > Burkholderiales > Rhodocyclaceae > Zoogloea. The sequence goes on along the minus strand of CALBTT010000133.1, from coordinate 4,350 downwards.
TCTCGACGACCCGCAGCCCGTCCTGCAGGCTGCCCAGATGGACTTCCCGGTAGGCGCTGCGGTTGTCGGGCGTGACGACCAGCACGAAGCGCTTGTCCTGGTCGATGCCGATGGCGCGGTCGTCGATCAGCACCACCTCGCGGGGCGTGCCGCCGCCCAGGCGGACCCGCGCATACAGGCCGGGCACCAGGCGGCCTTCCGGATTGTTGAAGACGGCCCGTACGCGGATCGTCCCCGAGTGCGTGTCGAGGCGGTTGTCCACCGAGTGGATGCGCCCCTCGAAGGGGTGGCCGTCCTGGTCGGCCAGGCCGAGATGCACGGGCAGGGTGGTGCCCCGGGCCGTGCGGGCCGGATTGACCGACTTGAGGAAGGTCTGCTCATCCACGTCGAAGGCGGCGTAGATGCGGTCGTCCGAGACCAGGGTGGTCAGGGCCGGGCCGCTGTTGGGGCCGACCAGGTTGCCGACGGTGACTTCGGCCCGCGACATGCGTCCGGCGATGGGGGCCTTGATGGTGGTGTATTCGAGATTGAGCCGGGCCACGCGCAGCGCGGCGCGGGCTGCCTGCACGCTGGCGGCGGCGTCCCGGGCGGCATTCTGCTTTTCCTCGAGATCGCGCCGCGACACGGCGTTGTCGGCGATCAGGCGCTCGGCCCGGGCCAGGTCCGAGGCGGTGTAGGCGGTGCGGGATTCCGCCGCGGCGAGCTGGGCCTCGGCCCGGGCGACCTCGGCGGCGAAGGGGCGCGGATCGATGGTGAACAGCACGTCGCCCTTGCGTACGGCGCTGCCATCCTTGAAGTGTACCTCGGTAAGGACGCCCGACACCTGCGGTCGGATTTCGACCCGGTCCACGGCCTCCAGGCGGCCGGAGAAGTCCTGCCATTCGGTGACATTGCGCTGGATCACCTGGGCGGTGTCTACCTGGGCCGCCTCCGGCGCCGCTGCCGCGGCGGGTGCGCCGGCTCGGGCGGCATAGGCGGCGATGCCGCCACCGGTGACGATGAAGCCGGCCAGCGCGGCGACGATCAGGGTGCGGCGGCGTGAGTGGCTGTCCGCCTGTGGGGTGGGGGTGAAGTCGGGGGTTTGCATGCTGTCCTCTCCGTGCATGAAAGCGAGGGTCGAATCGGGGATGACTGCATTTTGGTTGTTGGTTGTGGTGGGATAAATATTTGAAACTTGACTTCACTATTCGATATTGACTAATAATTCAGTACGGCCTCGCTGAGAGGCATTCAAGCGGAGCGCAGGCAGATGGACAGATTTCAGGCGATGCGGGTGTTCATGGGGGTCGTGGACGCCAACAGCTTCACCCGCGCGGCGGACAACCTCGGCCTGCCCAGGGCGACGGTGACGACCACCATCCAGGCCCTCGAGAACCTGCTCAAGGCACGTCTGCTCAACCGCACCACCCGCAGCGTCAGCCTGACCCCGGATGGCGCGGCCTACTACGAGCGCTGTACCCGCATCATCCATGAGCTGGAGGAGATCGAAGCCTCGTTTCAGGATGCCGCGCGGCGGCCCCAGGGACGGCTGCGGGTGGATGTGTCCGGGCCGATCGGGCGGCGCATCCTGATCCCCCGGCTGTGCGAATTCCACCACCGCTATCCGGACGTGGAACTGGTGATCGGCATGGGGGACCGGCCGGTGGACCTGATCCAGGAGGCGGTGGACTGCGTCATCCGGGCGGGTGCGCTGGAGGATTCGACCCTGGTGGCGCGCCGGATCGGCAGCCTCAGCTTCGTCACCTGCGGGTCCCGGGAATACCTCGAGCTGCAGGGCGAGCCACAGACCCTGGAGGATTTGGCCGAGCATCAGGCGGTGCACTATTTCTCCAGCCGTACCGGACGGGTGATCGACTGGGATTTTGTGGTCGATGGCGTCAGCACCCCGGTGCGGATGCAGGGGCGGGTGGCGGTGAATGATGCCGATGCCTACATGGCCTGCGGCCTGCAAGGTTTCGGTCTGCTTCAGGCGCCGCGTTTCATGGCGCTTCCCCATCTTGAGAACGGCGAGTTGCAGGAGGTGCTTCCCCAGTGGAAGCCGGCTCCGTTGCCGATGTCGGTGCTCTATCCGCAGAACCGCCACCTGTCGCCCAAGGTGCGGGCCTTCGCCGACTGGGTGGCCGAGCTCTTTGCCCAGTGCCCGCTGCTCAACGGCAGCGATGGTGAGGGCTTCACCGCCGGTGAGTGCCGCTACCCGGGGCGCCCGGTGTCCTACACGGTGCGGGAGATGATCGAGCAGGAGAGCGGCGCGGCGGGGGTCACCTGAGTGCCGCTCGAGACTGACCGCGATGGCCGCTTGCCGCACGGCGGCTTCCATGGCAAAACAGCGCGCAAAGCGCATTCCATGGCCTGCGCGGCGGGCTGAACACAGGAGACAAAACGATGAAGCTGCTTCGATGGACCCCCCTGGTGCTGGCGCTGCTCACCGGGAGTGGCGCGGTGGGCGCCCAGGACAGGCCCGACCCCAACCTGGCTCGTAATCTCGCCGCCACCTGCGCCAACTGCCATGGCACCGGGGGCCGTCCGGTGCCGGGCTCCGCGGTCGAGCCGCTGGCCGGCATCGACAGCGCGGTGATGATGCAGAAGCTGCGGGATTTCCGGTCTGGCGCCAAGCCGGCGACCATCATGCATCAGATCGCCAAGGGCTATACCGAGGCGCAACTCGAACTGATCGCGGCTTATTTTGCCGCTCGCAAGTAAGGAGCGGGGCATGACGAATCGACGCGATTTCCTGAAGCGCTCGTTGCTGGCCGGTGGCGCGGCGGCCCTGCCCGGCCTCTCGGGCTGCGCGCTGGGGACCCGCCCGGCGGGGCATGTGGTGGTGGTGGGAGGGGGCTATGGCGGTGCCACGGTGGCCAAGTACCTGCGCATGTGGAGTGACCAGGGGGTTGCCGTCACCCTGGTGGAGCGCCATCCCCGCTTCATCTCCTGCCCGATCTCCAATCTGGTGATCGGTGGGGACAAGACCCTCGCCGACATCACCCTGGGGTACGACGGCCTGCGCAACACCTGGGGCGTGACGGTGCTGCAGGACGAGGCGCTGGCCATCGATCCGGCAGGGCGAACCCTCCGCCTGGCCTCGGGTGGCACGCTGCGTTACGACCGCCTGGTGCTGTCGCCCGGCGTGGATTTCCAGTTCGACCAAGTGCCCGGCCTGGAGAGTGAGGCGGCGCAGGGGACGATCCTCCATGCCTGGAAGGCGGGTGCCCAGACCGTGGCCCTGCGCAAGCAGCTGGAGGACATGAAGGACGGTGGCGTGTATGCCCTGACCATCCCCAAGGCGCCGTACCGCTGCCCGCCAGGGCCCTATGAGCGGGCCTGCCTGGTGGCCAATTACCTGAAGAAGACCAAGCCCAGGTCGAAGGTCCTGGTGCTCGATGCCAACGATGAGATCGTCTCCAAGAAGGCGCTGTTCACACAGGCCTTCGAGCGCTACAAGGGGATCCTGGAGTACCGGCCGGGCAGCGAGCTGCGCGAGGTGGATGCGGCCAGCCGCACGGCCAGGCTGGATTTCGATACCGTGCGGGCCGACGTGCTCAATGTGGTGCCTCCCCACCGGGCCGGCGACATTGCTGCCCGGGCCGGCCTCAAGCTGATCAACGACCGCTGGGTGGATATCGACTGGCTGAGCTTCGAGTCGGCGAACACACCGGGCGTCCATGTGATCGGCGACGCCATCTTCCCGGCGCCAACCATGCCCAAGTCCGGCCACATGGCCAACCAGCATGCCAAGGTGGCGGCGGCAGCCATCCTCAACCTGCTGGCCGGGGAGGCGCCGGCGGCGAGCCCGGTGCTGATGAACACCTGCTACAGCTTTGTGGACTCGAAGAACGTGATCCACGTGGCCTCGGTGCATCAGTACGATGCGCAGAAGAAGGTGGTGATGCCGGTGGCCGGGGCCGGTGGCGTATCGGCGGCGGCCAACGAGCTGGAGGGGGCCTACGCCCTGTCCTGGGCGAGGAACATCTGGGCGGACATGCTGGCCTGAGCCGGCACCGCGACAGGCGCAAGCCTCGGAAACGACAAGGGCCACCCGAAGGTGGCCCTTGTTCATGCTGCGCGGGGAAGACCGCTCAGTGCTTGCGGCCCAGACCGCCGAGCAGGAAGGCGATCGGGCGCTGGCCCTTCTGCAGACGGGACGCCTCCCCGGACTTGTCCTCGGCGCCCGCAGCTGCCGGTACATTCTTCTGCTCGTAAGGCTTGCTGAAGTCGAAACCGTCGGCGGCGATATGCGACGGCTGACGACCCGGCCGGCTGCTGCGCTCGGGCCGTTCATGCCGTTCGTGCCGCTCGGAACGCTCGCCGCGTTCCGGCCGGTCGCTGCGTTCCGGGCGCTTGCCGCGGCGCTCG
>CALBTT010000132.1 GCA_937967645.1 uncultured Zoogloea sp. | reverse complement strand
ACGAGTTGGTGATTCGTGACTGGAGTTCAGACGTGTGCTCTTCCGATCTCAGGGGCTTGCCGGCCAGTCCGGCCAGGGCGCCGGCGAGGTGCTGCAGGCTGGCGTCCGGGGCGGGATCGTCCGGCAGCGGCGCAGCCCAGGCCAGGGAGGCCGGGCGGAAGTCGGCCACCAGGATGGCGAAGCCGTTGCCGTGGCGGGCCACCCCGTTACAGTCGTTGCACACCACCCGCAGGCGCTTGCCGACCTCCACCATGACCCGCTCGGCCATGGCGGGGCCGTGGCTGGCGGCGATCTCCTCGAGCGGGTCGAGGGCCAGGTGCAGCAGCGCGAAGGGATAGCCCACGCAGGTGGAGTGGACGAACAGGTGCTGCAGCCGGTCGAGGAACAGGCTGAAGCCCAGCAGGCCGGTGGCGTTGTCGAAGAACAGGCGGCGGCGCGCCTCCTCCTGGGCGCCGCGGCTGCTGTCCACGTCGGTGATGAAGCCTTCCAGGCCGAGGAATTCGCCCCGGCTGGAGTGGATGCCGCGCCCCTGCTCCCACACCCACCGGGTCTGGCCGTCCCGGTCCACGATGCGGTAGCTCAGTTCGTAGCGCTCACGGCGGGTCAGCCGCATCTGCACGTAGTTCCAGACGAAATCCCGGTCCTCCGGGTGGATCAGGTCGGCAAAGCTGGCCGACTGGTTGTCCACCAGCTCGAGAGGGGTGTAGCCGGTCAGCTCGAAGCAGCCCTCGCTGACGAACTCCATGGTCCAGTGTTTGTCGTTCTGGCCCCGGTAGATCATGCCCGGCAGGTTGTCGAGCATGGTGTGCAGGCTGCGCCGCTGGGCCCGCAGGGCCTCCTCGCTGCGGCGGCGCTGGTCGATGTCCAGCAGCATGCCGACGATGCCGGTCTCGCCGCTGGCCGGGAGGTCCAGCGGCCAGGCCCGCAGCTCCACCCAGCGGGGGCCGAGGGCGCGGCCGGCCAGGGTGCGCAGTTCGAGGATGAGGCTGTCCCGCTCGCCGTTCTGCAGCTGGCGCAGGCCCTTGGTGACGGCGGCCCGGTCTTCCAGGTGGAAGAAAGGCAGAAAGGGCTGGAACACGCTGTCCGCGACCGGCCGGCCCGTGGCCTTTTCCCACTGGGGATTGAGCCAGGTGACCAGCAGCTGGTTGTCGAGGGCGAACAGGATCTCCCCGGCGAAGTGGGCCAGGCGGTTGCCCCACTGGCGGTCGGAGCGGGCCTCGGGAAAGGTCTCGGGGACGTCGAACTGCACCAGCGTGACCTGGGACAGGTCGCCCCGGAACAGACTCGCCCGGGTCAGCCAGGGCACGCCATCGGCGCGCAACAAGGTCAGCACGCCGGCATCTCCCGAGGCGGCTTCGCTGCCGAGCAGCGCCGCCAGACGCCGGTGGTGCTTGGGGTGCACGATGTTGTCGAGAGGCATGCCCAGCACCTCGTCGGCTCGCGCCGTGAGGCCCAGGGCCTTGAGCAGGGCGCGGTTGGCGTGGGCGATCCGCCCGCCCTCCACCAGCAAGGCCGGCTGGCTGCTGTGCTGGGCGAAGTGGGCCAGGGGCCGGCCCCGGCCTTCCTTGTCGAGAGGACGCGCATCCAGGCGGGCACGGGGGGCCAGATGCAAGCCCATCCAGGCCAGGGCGGGCAGGGCGCACATCAAGGCCATGCCACGGGTTGTGGCGTCCATCTGGCCCGCATCGGCCAGGGCCAGACAGCTCAGGATGGTGGCCAGCAGGGTGGCGGCGAGGTAGATGCTCATGGTCTTGAGAGGACGGGACGTGACCTCCTCCAAGCACGATTCACTCCACGCTGAGGAGGTGTGACAACAGCATTGTGTTTCACATGGGGCGCGAATGTTGCTTTTTATTCTTTTGTGCCAATACTTTTCCGGATCTCCGTCCCCCATCGTGCTGACCCGCTATCCACTCCTCTCATGGCTTTGCCTGCTCCTGGCCTGTCTGGCCAGCCTGGCGGGCAGCCTCTTCTTCATCGGGGTGCGGGTTGGCCAGCTGGGGCAGGTGGGGGCTGGGGGCGCCGAGGCCGCCAGGTTGGCCGGACTCGAGCTCATGGCCGCCGTGCTGGTGGTGCTCTTTCTGGCCGGTTGTGCGCTGCTGCTGAGAGGCGCATGGAAGACGCTGATGCGGCGCACCGACATGGCGTTGGCGCGCCTCACCGCGCACTCCGCTGGTGCCCTTTCCGCCCCGGCCCAGGGCGTGGACGAGATCGACCGCCTGGCGGGCACCCTGGATGCGGTCGCCGAGCAGCTGGCCTGCGAGCGTGCGGACGGCGAACGCCTGTCCCGCCACGCCCTCGAGCAGGAGCGCTTTGCCGTGCGCTCCCTGGAGTTCATCTACCGGGCCTGCGCCAGCCTGGCCGAGAACCCGGGCAGCGCCGACTGGCTCACTGCCCTGCTCGACGACATGGTGGATTGCCTGCGCGCCCACTGTTGCTCCCTGGCCCTGTGCGAGCCGGTGGCGGAAGGACTGGGGGTGCCCGAGGCCCTCGGGGCGCCGCGCCTCGCCCGTCTGCTGGATGAGTTCGATGCGGAGTCCCTGGCCCACGGTGGCGGCATGCGCCGCTCCTCGCCGGGGCCCGATGGCGAGATCGTCGAGCTGGCGGTTCCGGTGCGCGACGCCGACCAGATCTACGGCGTGCTGGTGGTCGAGGCGCCCGGTGAGTTCCTGTTCGAGAGCCGCCACCGCCGCCTGGTGGATGCGGTGGCCGGCCTCTTCGCCCTGTCCCTGGGCAATCTGCAGCGCAATCAGCGCCGCCGCCGCCTGGCCCTGATGGACGAGCGCAATGCCATCGCCGGCGAGCTGCATGACTCCCTGGCCCAGGCCTTGTCCTACATGAAGCTGCAGATCGCCCGCCTGCAGCTGGAGGTGGGGCGCAGCCGCTGCGCCACCTGCGAGCCCGGCGGGCAGGTGCTGGAGATCGCCGGCGAGATCAAGGTGGGGCTGGACAACGCCTACCGGCACCTCCGCGAGCTGCTCTCCGCGTTCCGTACAAGCATGCCGCCGGGGGGGCTGCAGCAGGCCTTGCGTGAGGTGGTGGAGGAGATGTCCGCCCGGGCCGGAACGCAGATCGGCCTTGATTACCGCCTGGGGGACACGCCCTTGTCGGTGAATGAAGAGTTCCACTTGCTGCAGATCGTCCGTGAAGCCCTCACCAACGTGATCCGCCACGCCCGCGCCGACCACGCCCTGATCCGCCTGGCCTGCGATGCCGGCGGCGAGGTGGTGGTGCAGGTGGACGACGACGGTCGGGGCATCGCGCCCGGCAGTGGCGGCGAAGGCCACCACGGTGTCTCCATCATGCGCGAACGGGCCCGCCAGCTGAGCGGGGGCCTGCTGCTGCTGCCCGGCGAAGGGGGGCGCGGCACGCGCATCGAAGTGCGCTTCCGGCCCCGCGCGACGCTCGGATGAGCCGCCGGGCCTCCATTCATCCAGACCATATTCAGAACAGACTCGAGGAGCAACTGCATGGACGTATCCGATAACACCGGTGAACCGGCCGAGGGGCGGCGGATCCGCCTGGTGGTGGTGGATGATCACGCCCTGTTCCGCAAAGGCGTCGGGCAGCTGCTCTCGATGTATCCCGACATCCAGGTGGTGGCCGAGGCCGCCTCCGGTGCCGAGGGCATCGAGGCCGTGCTCACCTACCGCCCCGACGTGGCCCTGGTGGATCTGCACATGAAGGGCCTCGATGGCATCTCCGTGCTGCGGGCCCTGCAGACGGCGGGTTCGCCCACCCGCCTGGTGATGCTCACCGTATCGGACTCCAGCTTCGACGTGATGGAGGCGCTCAAGGCGGGGGCCAGCGGCTACCTGCTCAAGGACATGGAGCCCGATGCCTTCTACCTCAAGCTGCGTCAGGTGGCGGCCGGTGGCACCGTGCTGTCGGACGAGGTTGGCGGCCTCCTGGCCAAGCCCCAGCCGGCCGGCCATGACAGCATCAATGCCGGCTGGGCGTCCCTGACCGCGCGTGAGCAGGAGACCCTGGAGCTGGTCTCCAAGGGGGCCTCCAACAAGATCGTCGCCCGCTCCTTGGGCATCGCCGAGAGCACCGTGAAGGTGCACGTCAAACACGTGCTCCAGAAGCTCAATCTGCGCAACCGCTTCGAAGCCGCGGTGTGGCTGCGGGAGCTGCGGGAGGAGGGGAAGAACGCCGCCCAGTAGGGAGCCAGGGCCGCGTCGGCGCTGCCTGGAGCGGCCTGTGGCCCCGTGTTCACAGGGGCCTCTCCCTGAAGTAGTACCAGAGTAGTATTTTCCCCGGGCGCCCCGGCTGGCCTAATGAACTCATACCCCAACCCCTTTTCCTTCAAGGAGTTTCAGATGAGTTCATGGAGAATCTCGGCCCTGGCCGACCGTCATCGCGCCCTCGGTTCCAAGCTGGAAGACTGGAACGGCATGGGCACGGCGTGGACCTATTCCGCCGATCTCGCCGACGAGCACGAGACCATCCGTACCAAGGCCGGCCTGATGGATGTGTCGGGCCTGAAGAAGGTGCATGTGATCGGGCCCCACGCGGAGTCCCTGATCGATTGGGCCACCACCCGTTCGGTGAGCAAGCTCTATCCGGGCAAGTCGGTGTACGCCTCGATGCTCAACGAGTCCGGCAAGTTCATCGATGACTGCCTGATCTACCGCAACGGCCCCAACGCCTTCATGGTGGTGCACGGTTCCGGCGCGGGGCATGAGATCCTGACCCGCGGGGCCCTGGGCCGCAACGTGACCGTGCTGTTCGACGACGATCTGCATGACCTGTCCCTGCAGGGGCCGCTGGCCGTCGAGTTCCTGGCCAAGCATGTGCCGGGTATCCGCGACCTGCCGTATTTCCACCACACCCACACCACCCTGTTCGGTCGTCCGGTGACCATCTCCCGCACCGGCTACACCGGGGAGCGGGGCTACGAGATCTTCTGCAAGGCGGCGGATGCGCCGACCATCTGGGACACCATCGTGGCCGAAGGCAAGCCCATGGGCATCACCCCGTGTTCCTTCCTGGCGCTGGATTGGCTGCGGGTGGAGAGCTATCTGCTGTTCTACCCCTACGACAACTCCGACATGTACCCGATGGAAGGTCAGCCCATCGGCGACAGCCTGTGGGAGCTGGGCCTGGACTTCACCGTGTCGCCGGGCAAGAAGGACTTCCGCGGGGCGGCCGAGCACTACCGCCTGCAGGGCAAGGAGCGCTTCAAGATCTACGGCATCGAGCTCGACTCGAAGGAAGCGGCCCAGGGCGGCGACGCCCTGTACGACGGCGACACCAAGGTCGGCTTCGTGACCTGCGGCATGTACTCCCGCCTGGTCGGCCGCTCCATGGCCATCGCCCGCCTGGACCCGGCGTACGCCGTAGCCGGCCGCAAGCTGGAGCTGCGGGGGGCCAGCCTGCGCGCACCGGCCACCACCCACGAACTGCCTTTCGACGATCCGCAGAAGCTCAAGCGTACCGCCAAGGGCTGACCGGACTTTGCAGGGGCGGCGTCAGCCGCCCGCGGATGTCGATCATTGACGGCTTGACCACGGATCAAGGCGCGGAGGGCGGCTGAAGCCGCCCCTGCAGGTCTGGCCGTCTCGAATGAATGGCCCTCCAGAGGCCGAGCAAAAGGACTACAGCCCATGAGCATTCCCCGACGTTACACCCTGTCCCTATCCTGTCCGGACCGGGTCGGCATCGTTGCTGCAGTAAGCGCCTTCCTGGCCCAGCACAAAGGCTGGATCACCGAGGCCAACCACCACGCCGACGCGGAGGCAGGGCGCTTCTTCA
>CALBTT010000131.1 GCA_937967645.1 uncultured Zoogloea sp. | reverse complement strand
CGACCACCGAGATCTACACTCTTTCCCTACACGACGCTCTTCCGATCTTGTCCCTTCCTTCCTCAACTGCGTCCTGGGCGGACACTGGACCCTCCGCCCGCTCGACGTCAGCGACTTCTCGGCCACCTGGCGGGCCGACGGACCGGATGGCCCCCTGTTCATCAAGACAGTCCCCCTGGCCCGCGCCCCGATGCTGGAGGCGGAAGCCGATGGTCTGGAGGCGCTGGCCGCCAGCGGTACCGTGCGGACACCCAGGCTGGCCGGCTGCTGGCGGGACGAGGAGCGTGACCAGACCCTCCTCGCCATGGAATGGCTCGATCTGGCCCGCCCCGACCGCGGCTTCGGCGAGCGCTTCGGCCGCGCGCTGGCCGCACTGCACAACGCCCCTCCCCCCGCCGGCGGGGGCCGCTTCGGCTGGCACCGCCACAATGTGCTCGGGGCCACGCCCCAGCTCAACACCTGGAGCCCGCAGGGCGGTCGTGAGGGATGGCTGCGCTTCCTCACCGACCAGCGCCTGGGCGCCCTGCGCGAACGACTGGCCCGGCGGGGCGCCTCGCCTGGCCTGCTGCTGGCCCTGGACCCGTTGATCGACGGGCTGGAGCGCTTCTTTCCGGCCGACTTCAGTCCCCGTGCCAGCCTCATCCACGGTGATCTGTGGTCCGGCAACCGGGCCATGCTGAAAGACGGCAGCCCGGTCATCTTCGACCCGGCGGTGTCCATCTCCGACCCCGAGGCCGAGCTGGCCATGCTGGAGCTCTTCGGTCCCGCCCCCGCCGGCTTTGCAGAAGCCTATGCGGAGGCCGGCCTGCTCCCCGACGCGTCGGACGAAGGCGCGAGGCAGCGCCGCAAGGTCTATCAGCTGTACCATCTGCTCAATCATGCGCTGCTGTATGGCGGTGGCTACACGGACCAGGCAGAGCGGGTCGCCCGGGCCCTGCTGCCCTGCTAGCGAGCACACCGGCACCGGACGCCGGACAGACCTCTTCCCCCATGCGCGCCTCACCCTCCTCCCCTCCCGAGCCCACCTGGCACGCCCTCTCCGCCGAACAGGCGAGCCAGGCGCTGGGCTGCGACCCCACCCGGGGCTTATCAAGTGACGAGGCCGCCGCCCGGCTGACCCGGGTCGGCCCCAACGCGCTCGCCGAGGCGCCACGAAAGCCCGGCTGGCGGCGCTTCCTCGACCAGTTCGCAAGCCTGTTGATCCTGATCCTGCTGGGCGCCGCCGTGCTGGCCGGCCTGCTCGGCGACATCGAGGACGCCGTGGTGATCGGGATCGTGGTGCTGCTCAACGCGAGCCTCGGCTTCATCCAGGAGAACCGGGCCGAGCGGGCGCTGGCGGCCCTGCGCGACATGCTGTCGCCTTCCGCGCGAGTCCGGCGCAACGGGGAGGAGCAGGTGGTGGACGCGGCCAGCCTGGTCCCCGGCGATGTGCTGCTGCTCGAGGCCGGAGAGCGCATCGCGGCCGACGCCCGGGTGGTGGTGGCGATCTCCGCCGAAGTGGCCGAGGCGGCGCTGACCGGTGAGTCCGCACCGGTGCCCAAGCAGGTCGAGGCCACCGACCCCAGCGCCGAGCTGGGTGATCGCCACGCCATGCTGTTCATGAACACGGTCGTCACCCGGGGCCGCCTCGAGGCCGTGGTGACCGCCACCGGCATGGCCACCGCGATGGGCCAGCTGGCCGGGCTGCTGGAACGGGCTGGCGAACCGCCCACGCCGCTGCAGCTCCAGCTCGACGTGCTGGGCAAGCGGCTGGCCCTGATCGCCGGCGTGGTGGTCAGCCTGATGTTCGCCGCCGGCCTGGCCAGGGGCGGTGATCTGATGGACACCGCGCTCACCGCCATCGCCCTGGCCGTGGCGGCGATTCCCGAAGGACTGCCGGCGGTGGTCACCGTCACCCTGGCCCTGGGCATGCACCGGATGGCCGGCCGCAAGGCCATCGTCAAGAAACTGGCGGCGGTGGAGACCCTGGGCTGCACCACGGTGATCTGCTCCGACAAGACCGGCACCCTGACCCTCAACCAGATGACCGCCCGGGCCCTCGTCAGCCGCGGAAGACGCTTCACCCTGAATGCCGAGGGCGAGGGCCCGGCGGGGCTGCGGGCCGACGACGGAGGCCGCCCACCCGACCTGCACGCCCTGCTGACGCCGGCCGTGCTGTGCAGTGACGCGCAATGGCATGAGGGTGAGCTGATCGGCGACCCGACCGAGGGTGCCCTGCTGGCCCTGGCCAGCCAGGCAGGACTGGAGGGCGACGCCCTGCGCGCGGCCTGCCCACGGATCGCCGAGATCCCCTTCGACTCGTCCCGCAAGTTCATGGCGACCTTCCACCGGGAGGGAGGGCAGATCCGGATGTGGGTCAAGGGGGCGCCGGACGTGCTCCTGAGCCGCGCCTCGCATCAGCTGACCGAAGCCGGCAGGGTCGCCCTCGACGACGCAGCCCGAAACCGCCTGCAGGCGGCCAACGAAGCCCTCGCCGGCCAGGCCCTGAGGGTGCTGGCGCTGGCCGGGCGGAGCCTGCCCGCCGCGGACTTCGATCCCGAGGGCGACCTGCTGGCCTGGGTCCACGGGCTGGACCTGGTGGCGCTGGTCGGCATCATCGACCCACCCCGCCCGGAGGCCCGGCGCGCCATCGCCACCTGCCAGCGGGCCGGCATCGCGGTGAAGATGATCACCGGCGACCACCGCAGCACCGCCGCGGCGATCGCCGCCGAGCTGGGCCTGCACGGCAAGGTCCGCGAGGGGCGCGAGCTGGACGGACTGTCGCCGGCCGACCTGCAGGCCGCGGTGGCCGACACCGCCGTTTTCGCCCGCGTCTCGCCGGCCCACAAGACCCGCATCGTCGAGGCCCTGCAGGCCAGCGGCGAGGTGGTGGCCATGACCGGCGACGGCGTCAACGACGCCCCGGCCCTGAAGGCGGCCGACATCGGCGTGGCGATGGGCATCACCGGCACGGCGGTCAGCCGCGAGGCCGCCACCCTGGTGCTGGCGGACGACAATTTCGCCACGATCGTGGAGGCCGTCGAGGAAGGCCGCACCATCTACGACAACATCGTCAAGTTCGTGCGCTTCCAGCTGTCCACCAACATCGGCGCCATCCTGACCGTGCTGGCAGCCCCCTTCCTGGGCTTTGCGACGCCCTTCACGGCCATCCAGATCCTGTGGGTTAACATCATCATGGACGGGCCACCGGCGATGACCCTGGGCCTCGAGCCGGCACAGCGGGGCCTCATGGAACGCCCGCCCCGCCCGGTCGGCGCAGCGATCCTGTCGTGGCCGCGCCTGGCCCGCATCGGCGCCTACGGCCTGACCATGGCGACCGGCACCCTGAGCATCTATGCCTGGGGGCTGGAGCGGGGCGGCGCCGCCCTGGCCGGCACCCTGGCCTTCACCACCTTCGTGCTGTTCCAGCTCTTCAACATCTTCAATGCCCGGGCCGAGCATGAGTCGGCCTTCAACAGCCAGTTCTTCTGCAACGGCCGCCTGTGGGCCGCCCTCGCCGGGGTCCTGAGCCTGCAGGCCCTGGTGGTGCACTGGGGGCCGGCCCGGCAGATCTTCGACACGGTGGAACTGGGCGCGCTGGAATGGGGCCTGGCCGCCCTGGTCGCCTCCAGCACCCTGCTGCTCGACGAAGCCCGGAAGCTGCTGGAGCGCATCTTTTTCTCGGGAAAATAGTGCGCTACTGAACACCTCGGGGAGAAATTTGTCACTCAGGAGCAAGCACGGGTGGGCTGCCCGGCTTAGACTCGTGGTTTTCCCTGATTGCGTCCCCCGATCCTCGAGATTCGCCGGCCTCCGTCTTGAAAAACGCCATCCTGCTTGAATCCGGCCGCAGCCTCGGCATCGCCCTCAGCTACCTCGCCCTGGGCGGGCTGGGGCTGGTTTTCGCCATTGCCCCCGGATACGCCAGCCCGATCTTCCCCGCCTCGGGCATGGCTCTGGCGGTGGCGCTGGTGATGGGCAGGCGGGCACTGCCCGGGATCTGGATAGGGTCCGCCGGCATGAACTGCCTGCTGGCCCTGCTCAATGGCACCGCCTCCCAGGCAACGCTGACCGCGTCGGTGCTGATCGCCACCGGCGCAACCCTGCAGGCCTGGATAGGCAGCCGCCTGATCGGCATGCTCGAAACGCACCGCTGGCGAAGGCTGGAGCAGGAGCGCGACGTGGTCGCCTTCCTGCTGCTGGGGGGCCCCCTGGCCTGCCTGGTGTCCGCCACTATCGGGATCGGCAGCCTGTATGTCCTGGAGGTGCTGCCCCCGGCCGCCATCCTGTTCGCCTGGTGGAACTGGTTCGTCGGCGACACCCTCGGCGTCCTCACCTTCACCCCCCTGTGCATGTCCCTGCTGCTGCGCAGCTCACCCCTGTGGGCCTCGCGCCTGCGCCAGGTCGGGATCCCCATGGTGCTCACCCTGCTCTGCGTGGGCGTGGCCATCTATTTCACCGGCCGCTGGGAACAGCAGGGTCAGCTCAACCGCCTGAAGGCCGACTCCCTGGCCATCCAGGGGCACATCACCGACCGCCTGCTGAGCCATCGCGAGGCGCTGCAGGCCCTGCGCCGCCTGATCGAGATCGACCCCGGGCTGTCGCCGGAGCACTTTGCCCGCTACACCCTGTCGACCCTGCAGGACAACCCGGACATCTCCGCGCTGAGCTTCAGCCGGAACATCAGCGCCGCCCAACGCAGCAGCTTCGAGCACGACATGGCCTTGCGCCTCGGCCAGTCGGGCTTCCGGATCACCGAACGGAACGCCGAGGGCAAGCTGGTGCCCGCCGGCGAGCGGCCTTTCCACGTGGCGGTGACCCACATCGTGCCCCGTGCGGGGAATGGGCCGGCGCTGGGGTTCGATCTGAACTCGGAGGCCGTGCGGCGTGAGGCCCTGACCCTGGCCATGCAGGGCCAGACCCCGGTCAGCCTCACCGCGCCGATCCAGCTGGTGCAGGACGGTTCCGAGCGACGCGCGGTGCTGATGATGGCGCCGGTACATCGCCACGAGAGCACGGTCGATTCACCGGGTGATCGCCTGCTGGGGGTGGCGGGCGCCATCATCCGGCTGGAGATCCTGCTCGAGACCTCCATCCGCGCGCACCTGCCGGTGGGGCTGTCCCTGGAACTCCACGACGCTGACGGTGGCCTGCTGGCCCGCCACCAGCGCATGGAGGCCGAAAAGAACGACCGGATCGCCTGGCAGGGCGAGTTTCCGGTGGGTCAGCGCACCTGGGTGCTGAAGGTCTTTGCGGAAGACGCCTACCTGGAACAGAACCGCCTGTGGGTGGCCTGGGCTGTGGGCGTGGTCGGCCTGCTCTTCGCGTCCCTGCTGCAGACCCTGATGCTGGGCATGAGCGGACGGGCAGCCATCATCCAGCGCAAGGTCGAGGAGCAAACCGCCGATATCGCCGCCAAGAACCAGGAGCTGGCGCTGATCAAGATCTCCACCGATCGCTCTGCCGACGGCACCTACTGGATGGACACCGACGGCCGGATCGTACGGGTCAACCCCGCCGCGCACCGGATGCTCGGCTATACCGAGGAAGAGCTGACCCGCCTGCGCGTGGCGGACATCGACCCCCTGCTGGATGAAAGGGTGTGGCAGGGACACCTGCACCACCTGGCGGAAGGGGCCACCAGCCGCTTCGAGACCCTTCATCAGCGCAAGGATGGCAGCCGCTTCCCGGTGGCCATCTCGGCCGCCATGGTGCAGGCCGGCGGACAGGACTACATCTATGCGACGGCGCGGGACATCACCGAACGCAAGCTCGCCGACGATGAGTTGCGCCGCCACCGGGACCACCTGGAAGAACTCGTGGCCACCCGCACCGCCGATCTGAACACCGCCAAGGAAGCCGCCGAAAGCGCCAACCGGGCCAAGAGCAGCTTCCTGGCCAACATGAGCCATGAGCTGCGCACGCCGATGAACGCCATCATCGGCCTGACCCACATCCTGAGCCGCCGCAACACCGACCCGGAGCAGAAGGAACGCCTCACCAGCGTCAGCCGGGCCGCCCGCCACCTCATGCAGCTGCTCAATGACGTGCTCGAGCTGTCGCGCATCGAGGCCGAGCGCCTGCCCCTCGAGGAACAGGACTTCATCATCGACAGCGTCATCAGCGGGGTGCAGGGCCTGGTGGCCACCGATGCCGCCAACAAGGGCCTCAGCCTCGACTTTTCAGTGGCTCCGGCACTGGCCGGCCAGCCCCTGCACGGCGACCCCCTGCGCCTGCAGCAGATCCTCCTCAACCTGGTCGGCAACGCCATCAAGTTCACCCAGACCGGCGGCGTGCGGGTGCGGATCGGGATGACGCCCGGCGAAGGCAAGGAGATCCTGCTGCAGGTGGAGGTGGACGACGACGGGATCGGCATTCCGTCCGAGGCACGGGAACGCATCTTCGAACCCTTCGAGCAGGCCGACGGCTCCACTACCCGCCAGTTCGGCGGCACCGGGCTCGGCCTGGCCATCTGCAAACGCCTGGTGCACATGATGGGCGGACAGATCGGAGTCACCGACCACCGGGGCACGGGTACCACCGTGTGGTTCACCGCCCGGCTGCGACGGGCCGCCGAGGGCAGCCGGCCCCACGGTGGCAGCAGCAACCAGGACGGCCGCGAAGCCGAGCACCAGCTGCGGACCCACCATCGCCAGCGCCGCGTCCTGTTCGTGGAAGATGACGCGGTGAACCAGATGGTCGGGCTGGAGCTGCTGCGGGAGATCCTCGGCCTGGACACCGAGCTGGCCTGCAATGGCCTGGAGGCCGTGCGCAAGGCCGAGACCACGTCCTATGACCTGATCCTGATGGACATCCAGATGCCGGTGATGGACGGGCTCACCGCCACCCGGCGGATCCGCACGCTGCCTGGTCATGCCCACACCCCCATCGTGGCGATGACCGCCAACGCTTTCGAGGAGGACCGCCGGGCCTGCCGCGAGGCCGGGCTGGACGACTTCATCTCCAAGCCGGTCGCCCCTGACCGGCTGTATGCCACGCTGCTGCAGTGGTTCGATGCAGCGGCCGGCACAGTCCCCTCCGTCCCCCAACGCTCCGGGACGGAACTCGCCTGACGCAGCGGCGCCAGGCCCCCGGCCTGTCCATGCCCCTTGCCCGATCGCCATGCCCGGCCTAGCATCCAGCCCGGCATGCCTGCCCCACCGGAGACGCTGATGCCCCCCGACCACGCGACGCGCCCGCGCGTCGGCCTGTTCGCCACCTGCCTGATGAACCTGTTCCGCCCGAACGTCGGCTTCGCCGCCGCACGCCTGCTCGAGGACGCCGGCTGCACGGTCGAGGTGCCCATGGCCCAGACCTGCTGCGGCCAGCCCGGCTACAACAGCGGCGATTTCGAGGCCGCCCGGGCCTTGGCACGGCAGGTCATCGAGACCTTCGAGGGCTTCGACTACGTGGTCGGCCCCTCCGGATCATGCATGGCCACCCTGCGCCACGACTACCCGAAACTGCTCGCCGACGACCCCACCTGGCGGCCCCGGGCCGAAGCCCTGGCGGCCCGGAGCCATGAGTTGCTGTCCTTCCTGACGGATGTGCGCGGCGTTCGCGACGTGGCCGCCCACTATGCGGGCACGGTCACCTACCACGACTCCTGCTCCTCCCTGCGCGGCCTGGGCGTCGAGGCCCAGCCCCGCCTGCTGCTCGGCACCGTGTCCGGGCTGAGCCTGGCCGAGATGGATGACCGGGAAGTCTGCTGCGGCTTCGGTGGCAGTTTCTGCGTCAAATACCCGGCCATCTCCGGCCGCCTGGCCGGCGACAAAACCACCGCGGTGGCCGCCAGCGGCGCGGACACCCTGCTCGGCGGCGACCTGGGCTGCCTGCTCCACCTGGCCGGCAAGCTGCGCCGCGACGACCAGCCGGTGAAGGTCTTCCATGCCGCCGAGGTGCTGGCCGGCATGGCCGACGGCCCCGGAATCGGCGGGGAGGCCTGATCCATGCAGGTGGACAGCCCGAACTTCAAGGCAAAGGCCGACGCGGCCCTGGCCGACCCACACCTGCGGGAAGCCCTCGGCAAGACCCGCATCATGTTCGTCAACAAGCGCGCCGAGCTGGCCGCCGCCCTGCCCGAATTCGAACGCCTGCGCGACGAGGCCCGCGACCGCAAGAACCACATCCTGGCCCACCTCGATCACTACCTGGAACGCTTCGACGAGGCCGTGACCCGGGCAGGTGGCCAGGTGCACTGGTGCGCCGACGCGGCGGAGGCACGCCAGGTCATCCTCGACATCTGCCAGCGGGTCGGCGCGAAGTCCATCACCAAGGGCAAGTCGATGGTGTCGGAGGAGATCGGCCTCAACGACGCCCTGGAGGCCGAAGGCTACCGGGTGCTGGAGACCGACCTGGGCGAGTACATCATCCAGCTCGCCCACGAGCCCCCGTCCCACATCATTGCCCCGGCCGCCCACAAGACCCGGGAGCAGGTGGCCGACCTCTTCCATGCGGCCCACGGCGGCGAGCGCAAGACCAGCGTCGCCGAGCTGGTCACCGAGGCCCGCCTGGTGCTGCGCGACGAGTACTTCAAGGCCGACGTGGGCATCACCGGCGGCAACTTCCTGGTCGCCGAGACCGGCTCCACGGTGATCGTCACCAACGAGGGCAACGGCGACCTGACCCAGATCCTCGCCCGGGTGCACATCGTCACCAGCGGCATCGAGCGCATCGTACCGACCCTCGAGGACGTGAGCCTGTTCCTGCGCATCCTGGCCCGCAGCGCCACCGGCCAGGAGACCGAGACCTACACCACCTTCTCCACCGGCCCGCGGCGCCCTGGCGACCCGGACGGTCCCGAGGAATTCCACGTGGTCCTGGTGGACAACGGGCGCTCCGGCATGCTCGGCGGCCCCTTCCAGGACATGCTGCGCTGCATCCGCTGCGGCGCCTGCATGAACCACTGTCCGGTATATGGGGCGGTGGGGGGCCATGCCTACGGCTGGGTCTATCCCGGCCCGATGGGGGCGGTACTGACCCCGCTGTTCGCCGGCCTCGACGTCACCACCGACCTGCCCAATGCATGCACCCTCAACGGGCGCTGCCAGTCGGTGTGCCCGGTACGCATCCCGCTGCCGGAACTGCTCCGCGAACTGCGCCATCAGCAGCACCAACGGAACCTCCGCCCACCCGCCGAGCGCCGCGCCCTGGCCGCCTGGCGCTTCGTGGCGGAGCGGCCGCGGCTTTATCAGTTCACCAACCGGCTGGCCGCCCGGGCCATCAAGGGCCTGGCCGGCGACACCGGCCGCCTGCACAGCCTGCCCTTCGCCGAGGGCTGGACGGCCTTCCGTGACCTGCCGGCCCCCGAGGGCCGGACCTTCCTCGAACTGTGGCAGGCCCGCCACCCCGGAGCGCGCTGACGCCATGGCCGACTCACGCGACACCATCCTCGCCCGCATCCGCAGCGGCCTCGGCCGCGGCCCCTTGCCGGCCTCCGCCAGCGCCGCCCTGGATGCCCGCCCCACGCACACCCGCATCGCCTTTGACGACGACCTGGTAGAGCGCTTCGTCGCCAGGTTCTGCAGCCGCGCCGGTACCGTGGGCCGCATCGCCAGCCTGTCCGACGTCCCCGCCGCGGTGGAGGCCTACCGCGAGGCCCACGCCCTGCCGGGCCGCGCCGCCGTGGCCCGCCCCCTCGCCGACCTGCCCTGGCCGGCCGGCCTGGTGCGTCATGAGGGCCCGGCCGGCAAGGACGAGCTCCTGTCCGTCACCGCCTGCCTGGCCGCCATCGCCGAAACAGGCAGCATCCTGCTGGCCTCCGGCCCGGACAGCCCGACCACCCTCAACTTCGTGCCCGACCACCATGTGGTGGTGCTGCAGGCCAACCAGCTGGTACCCGATTTCGAAGCGGCCTGGACACGCCTGCGGGCGCTGCCCGGCGGGATGCCACGCACGGCAAACATCGTTTCCGGACCGTCCCGCACCGGCGACGTGGGGCTGACCCTGCAGCTCGGTGCCCACGGCCCGCGCAGCGTCCATGTCCTGCTGGTGGGCGGAGACGGCTAAACTTCTGCCACCGACGGCCGAAAACCTCCATTCATCCGCCCTGAACGCCGCCCGATGCAAGCATCACCGCCCCAGGACTTCGTCGTCACCCCCGACCAGCTGTGCGTCGGGGTGTTCGTGCATATCGACCTGCCCTGGTTCAGCCATCCCTTCAGCTTCAACAGCTTCAAGATCCGCAATGCGGAGCAGCTGGCGACGCTGCGCAAGCTGGGCGTGAAGCACTTCCGCTACGATCCGGACCGTTCCGACGTGCAGCCCACCGGTATCGCCACCCACCCGCAGGTCGAGGCACCGCCCCCACCTCAGGTCGAACCCGTGGATGACGGCACCCTGGCAGCCAAGCGCGAGCGCATCGCCCGCCTGGCCCAGCGCAAGCGCAAGGTGGTGGAAGTGGAGAAGGCCCTGGTCAAGGCCGCCGGGGTGATGCGCAACATCAGCAAGAACCTGTTCGCCCGCCCCAAGGAATGCATGGAGGAAGTCAGCGAGCTGGTAACCCAGATGGTGGTGGCCTTCCTGGACCAGCCGGAAGTCGCCCTGCACGTGATCGGCGAGCACTCGGGCGGCGAGGAGACCTATTACCATGGGCTCAACTGCTCGATCCTGTCGATGATGCTGGCCAAGGAGCTGGGCTTCCCCCGCGCCCACTGCCAGCTGCTGGGCGTCGGCGCCCTGCTCCACGACATCGGCCTCAACGACATCCCCGACCGGGTGGCCCGCCCGCGCCATGAGTTGACCGCCCCGGAACGCCACCTGCGCGAGCTGCACTGCGAGTACGGCGTACGCACCGGCAAGCAGATCGGGCTGCCCGAGCCCGTCCTGCGCATCATCGCCCAGCACCATGAGCTGGCCGACGGCAGCGGCTTTCCGAACCGCCTCAAGGGCGACCAGATCGACCCCCTGGCGCGCATCGTGTCGCTGGTGAACTACTACGACAACCTGTGCAATCCAGCGGATCAGGCCAAGGCCATGACGCCCCACGAGGCCCTCTCGCTGATGTTCGCCCAGCGCCGCGCCAAGTTCGACCCCAAGGCCCTGCAGGTCATGATCCGCTGCCTGGGGGTGTACCCGCCCGGCACCGTGGTCAAGCTGTCCAACGACGCCATCGCCCTGGTGGCCTCGGTCAATCCGGTCAAGCCGCTACGCCCCTGGGTCACGGTCTACGATCCCGGCGTTCCCAAGGACGAAGCCATCATGCTCGACCTGGAAGAAGAGCCCGACATCAACATCACCAAGGCCCTGCGGCCGATCCAGCTGCCGCCCGAGGTCTACGACTACCTCAGCCCGCGCAAGCGGGTCACCTACTACTTCGACGCCGACTCCAAGAAAGGGCGCACTTCATGAATGCCCCCTACAAGGACGTCCTGCTCGCCGCCGCCGAGGAGATCCTGCTGCTGGTCGACCCGACCAGCCTGGCCATCCTGGCGGCCAATCCGGCCGCGGCACGCCTGCTCGGTTACCCCGCCGATGCGCTGGTCGGCCTGTCCATCACCGACGTGGAGTGCGCCCTCGCCGACCTGTTCTTCTGGGAAGAGGTGCGCGCCGGCGGTAGTATCGACGAACAGGTGATGGAAGGCCTGTACCGCCGTGCCGACGAAAGCCTGCTGTCGGCCCGCAAGACGGTGCGCCGCATTCCGGAAGGGATCCTGGTCCGCGCCACCGACATCGGCGCCCAGAAACGCGCCGAGGACGAGTTGGCCCAGATGGCCTCGCGCCTGCGCGCCACCCTGGAGGCCACCGCCGACGGCATTCTCGTGCTCGACCGGGACGACCGGGTGGTCAACCTCAACCGCCGCCTGGCCCACCTGTGGCAGATCCCCGAAGCCCTGCTCGCCCGGCACGACGACAACGCCCTGCTCGAGCACTTCTGCCACGCGGTCGAAGATCCCGGCACCCTGCAACACCTGCTGACCGGCCACGGTCGGGACACCCGGGAGACCTTCGACACGGTGTCCCTGCGCGACGGGCGCATCTTCGAGATCAGCTCGCGCCCGGCCCGCCATGACGAGCAGATGATCGGCCGGGTATTCTGCATCACCGATGTGACCGAGAGGCAGCGCGCCCAGCAGGCCCTGATCGCCGCGCGGGACGCGGCCACGGCCGCCAGCCGCGCCAAGAGCGACTTCCTGGCGATGATGTCGCACGAGATCCGGACCCCGATGAACGGCATCATCGGCATGGCCCAGCTACTCGAGATGGCGCCCCACACGGCGGAGCAGCAGGAGTACATCTCGACCATCCAGAAGAGCGGCGAGGCCCTGCTGGGCATCATCAACGACATCCTCGACTATTCGAAGATCGAGGCCAACAAGATGAGCCTCGAGACCGTCGGTTTCGACCTGCGCCAGCTGGTGCTCGACGTGGAGCGCCTGTTCCGCCCGAAGGCCGCCGAGAAGCGGCTCACCTTCGCCACCAGCGTGGCCGACGGCGTCCCACGGGTGCTGATGGGCGATCCGACCCGCCTGCGCCAGATCCTGGTCAACCTGACCGGCAATGCCTTCAAGTTCACCGCGGAGGGCCAGGTCGGCATCCATGTGGCAGGCGTGCCCGGCCAGCCCGGCCGCACCGACCTGCGGATCACCGTAAGCGACAGCGGCATCGGCATCGCGCCGGACAAGTGCCGGCACATCTTCACGCCCTTCGAGCAGGCCGACATGTCCACCACCCGCCGCTACGGCGGAACCGGGCTGGGCCTGGCGATCTGCCGCATGCTGTGCGAGCTGATGGGCGGCGAGATCGGGGTGGACAGCGAGGAAGGCAAGGGGTCCCGCTTCTGGTTCACGCTCAGCCTGGAGAACGGCGCCGGCGAGGAATCCCAAGCACCGGAGGCACCTCGCCCGATCCTGCGCCAGAGCACGCGCATCCTCATCGTCGAGGACAACCCCATCAACCGCATGGTGCTGGGGCGCATGCTGGAACGCTTCGGCGCGAAGGACCTGGCCTATGCCGAAGATGGCCAGGCCGCCCTCGAGTGCTGCGCCAGCGCGTCCTACGAGCTGATCTTCATGGATGCCCGGATGCCCCGCCTGGACGGCCTGGCCGCCACCCGGGCCCTGCGGGAAGCCGGCAACCCAGCCTACATCATCGGGGTCAGCGCCGACGCCATGAGTGACGAACGCAGCAAGGCCCTCGAAGCCGGCATGAACGACTACGTGGTCAAGCCGGTCGCCCGCCAGGCCCTCGCCGAAGCCATCCACCGCTGGCGGCAGACCCTGATCGACAGCCACAACGCAGCCAAGGACGAAGGCGCAGCCCTCTGAGGGGGCTGCCAAAGGGCAGGAAACAAGATTTGCTTACAAAGGCTCACGACCGGTCACGCCGGACGTGACTATCCTCCAAGCGTATCCGGCTCCACCGGAGCTTCGAGGAGAATACGATGAGCACCCTGAAACTGCTGACCGCCTGCCTGATCGCCCTGGGCACCCTGAGCGTGTCCCTTCCCGCCAGCGCCGATCGGGGCGAGCATCGCGGTCATTACAAGCACTGGGATCGTCACGAGCACCATCGCCACTACAACGAATACCGCCATTACCGGCCGTATCGGGCGCCGGTTGCCGTCATGCCGGCGCCGGTCTATGTGCCGCAACCGGTCTACCCGGCTCCCGCCTACGCCTACTCCCGCGACCCTGCGGTGGTGATCGGCATCCCGCCGCTGGTCATCCCCCTGCGCTGAGCCTGGCGCGCACGTCCTGGCGCAGGTCCAGACTGAGCGGCTCGGAGTCGGAAAACCCCAAGCGCAGCACGGAGTGTTCGCCCTCACCCTGGGCGAAGAGGCTCCGTGCCCAGCGCATCTGCGCCGCACCGACCTCGTCGATCAGCCCCTGCAGAATCGTCACGCACCCCTCGGCACCCGCCTCCATCATGAGGTTGAGGCGGTTGTCCAGTTCAGCCCTGTCGACCGCGTAAAGCACATCGTCCTTGCGCAGGACCTGGCTGCGCAGACAGCTGCTGGTCGCCCCCAGCAGCAGGCGTCCGGCCAGGAAATGCAGGCGCTGCGCGGCATCCGCGTGGGCCAGCAGCACGCTGCCGAACAGGTCCGTGAAGTACAGGCTGGCACGAAATGCCGGTTCCGCGGGGATCCACATGGGCGAGCTCTCTCTGGGGGTGGTAGCCGGGCTCCCTTGGCGGCCTGGGGCCCTGGGAGTCGAATCCGTGCAGGCGATCCATGCGCCCCCTCCCTGGCGGGGGCCGCAACGCGCGTGCAGCTGCCCATTTTGCGCCAGTTGCGGCGGAATGTCTCAGCTGTCGTGCGCCTCCACCGGCCACAGCCAGGCCGCCCCACGCACGCCGGACGAATCGCCGTGCAGGGCCGGTACCAGGCGGGTGGCCACCGCATCCGAAAACACGTGGGGCAGCCACAGGCGGGGCACCGACTCATACAGGCGGGCCAGATTCGACAGCCCGCCGCCCAGCACGATCACATCCGGATCCAGGATGTTGATGACGCCGGCCAGCGCCCTGGCCAGACGCCCCTCATAGGCCTGCAGGCTGGCCTCGCAAGCCGCATCACCGGCCGCCGCAGCGGCGACGATGGCCTCCGGGGTGAGGCGGCGCCCGCTTTCGCGGGCGTGCAGGGCGGCCAGACCAGGACCTGACAGATAGGTTTCGACGCAGCCGGCACGACCGCAATAACAGGGGGGCAAGGGCAGATCGGCCCCCGCCGGCAGCGGCAGGGGGTTGTGGCCCCACTCCCCGGCGATCGCATTGAGGCCCTCGACCACCTGGCCGCGCACGGCGATCCCGCCGCCCACGCCGGTGCCGATGATGACCCCGAACACCACCTCCGCCCCCGCCGCGGCGCCGTCGCCCGCCTCCGACAGGGCCAGACAGTTGGCGTCGTTGGCCAGGCGCACCTCGCGCCCCAGGGCCATCGCCAGGTCCGCCGCCAGCGGGCGGCCGATCAGGCAGGTGGAGTTGGCATTCTTGATCAACCCGCTGCGCCGCGACGGTGCGCCCGGCATGCCGACGCCCACCGCGCCACGCCGTCCGAGCTCGGCCTCGACGCCCAGCACCAGGCCGGCCACCGCCGCCACGGTGCCGGCGTAGTCGCCCTGCGGCGTTGCCACCCGCCGCCGGGCGAGGGTCTGCCCGCCGTCGTCGAGGGCGATGATCTCGATCTTCGTTCCGCCAAGGTCGATGCCGATACGCATGCTCAATCGTCTCCGCAAGAAGGCGCCCGATGATAAGCCCTCCCCCCGTGGCAAACAGCGTGTGACTGGCATATTCTTCAGGCACGCCACGCGCCGGCCAGGAGGATCTCCGCACCATGCCCCATGAAGCGCCACTTCCAGAGATCGGACAGATCTTCCTGAGCGCCACCGCCCAGGACTGCCGGATCTATCGGGAGGCGGTGCGGGACTTCATCCACGACAACCTGGAGTCAGCCAGGATCTTCCTGCAGGAAAACTGGGCCGCCGGCGGCCAGTACGTCGAGAAGGTGTGCAAGCGCAAGGTGCAGGAATGCGACGCCTACCTGGGCCTGTTCGGCCACCGCTACGGCTGGACCCCGCCCCTGCAGCGCCGCTCCATCACCGAGCTGGAGTTCCGCTGGGCGGTCGAGCGCTGGGGAGCCGGCGAGGCGCCGATCTTCATCTTCCGCCCGGTCCCCGGCAGCGAAGCCGACCAGCACCTGCGGGACCAGGCCGCGCAGTTCCATGCGCGGATGCCCCCCGCTGAAGCCGAGGCGGACCAGGCTGCCCAGCGGGAGTTTCTGGCGAGCGTCGACCAGTGGGCCGGCGGGCGCATCCAGGTCTTCTACCGGACCCCGCTGCAGCTGGTCGGCAAGGCCCTGTGCTGCATCAAGGACTGGGACCAGGAAGTGCTCCGCAACGCCTCGCGGGGCCGCTACGCGGCGCCCGGCGACATCCCCCGTGACGAACTCGGCCGGATCGGCCGCGACGCGCAGATCAGCGCCCTCGGGCAGGCCCTGGAGGCCTTCCGCGACCGCCGGTCGGAACGGGCCGCCGCCTTCCTCATCCATGGCCCGGAGAACCACGGCCAGCTGGAGTTCGTCGAGCTCCTGCGCAACTGGCACGACGAGTGGGACGGGATGGATGTTCATTGCGGCCAGGCCGACGAGCCGGACAGCGCCGAGTCCCTCATCTGCTGGGCCTGCAGCCAGCTCGGCGAGCCCCTGCTGGGGGAGCCCACCATCGAGGCCCTCGCCGGCCTGCTGGCGGTGCGCCTGGCCGCCCGCTCGGTGGTCCTCATCCTGCGCACGGCCGGGCTCGAGGCGACCCGGCTGACGCTCTTCCATCAACGCTTCTGGCTGCCCCTGCAGGCCGCCCTGGCGGCCCGCCCGCCGGCTGGCCGCGGGCGCCTGTACTGCTTCCTGGCCGACCATGCGCCGCTGCCGCAGCCCCCCGACGCGGCCTTCCGGCACGCCGGCCTGGACGCGGACGACGTGGATTATCGACAGATCCTGGCCCTGCCGCCCCTGGCCCCCATCAGCGCGCGACAGGTGCGCAGCTGGCTGGCGGAGATCCGACGCAGCGCCGGCGTGCATATCGACGAAGCCGCACGGGAGCAGATCGCCGACTACGCCACCACCCCCAATGGCCATCCCCCCGACGTCTTCAACCGCCTGATCCTGCACGGCTTCTGGAGCCGCGCCCGCTGAGGAACCCACCGTGCCCGAGACCCTGCCCTACACCGAATTCAGCGGCACCCGCGCCGCCGGCTACGTGGCCGCGCCCCACACCGCCACCATCGTCAACCTGGCCATCCGCCTGGGCCGCCCCCTGCTGGTTGAGGGCGAGGCGGGCTGCGGCAAGACCCGCCTCGCCGGCGCCATCGCCGAGGAGCTGGGGATCGGCCTCACCACCATGACGGTCAAGAGCACCAGCCAGGCCCGCGACCTGCTCTACCGCTTCGACGCCCTGCGCCGCCTGCAGGACGCCCAGGACCCGCAGAACCGGAGCGCCCGCCAGGTGCATCCCTACATCGACCTGGAGCCCCTCGGCCACGCCATCCGCGAAGGCCAGCCGCAGGTGGTCCTGATCGACGAGGTGGACAAGGCCGACATCGACTTCCCCAACGACCTGCTCGACGTCCTGGACCGCTTCGAGTTCGACATCGAGGACCTGCCCCGCGCCGAGGACGAGGCCTGCCGCCAGGCCCGCGGCTTCGGCCGCCACGTCACCGGCCCGGCCGATGGGGTGCGGCCCATCGTGCTGATCACCAGCAACCGCGAGAAGCAGCTGCCCGAACCCTTCCTGCGCCGCTGCCTGTACGTGCAGCTCGACTTCCCCGCCGACCACCCCGCCATGCTGGCCGACATCGTGCGCAAGAACCTCGACGCCCGCAGCGAGCAGATCAGCGATGCGCTCATCGCCGGCGCGGTGGAGCGTCTGTGCCGCATCCGCGAACGGGGGCGCGAGCTGGGCATGCAGAAGCTGCCGGCCACCAGCGAGCTGGTGGACTGGGTGCGCGTGCTGCACTGGCAGGGCCGCAAGGCCGAGGCCGTCTCGGTGGACAGCCTGGACGCCATCGACCAGGCCGTGCTGTTCAAGGTCCGCCAGGACATCGAGCGCTACCGGGCACGCACCAGCGACGAGGCGGCCCGGTGAGCGACACCCTGCCGCCCCTGCTGCTGGGGCTGTTCCGCGAGCTCAAGGCCCATGGCGTGCCGGTGGGGGTGCGAGACTACCTGGACGGCGTGGAAGCCCTGCGCCTGGGCTTCGGCCAGGACAGCCGGGCCGCCCTGCGCGACCTGGCGGTGGCCCTGTGGGGACGCAGCGACGAGGAGCGGCGCCTGATCAGCCGCTGGTTCGACGTCTTGCCAGCCCCCGACCCGGCCCTCGCCGACGCCATCGAAGCCAGCCTGTCCGGCCTGAGCACCCCGGATGCGCGCGTCGGCCATCGGGACGCGCCGACGCCCGACACGCCGGGCGGCCAAGGGCCCACGTCGGGTGGCGCCTCCCGGCCGGCCGCCACCGCGCCGGAGGCGAGATCGGAAGAGCGTCGTGTAGGGAAAGAGCGTAGACCTCGGTGGTCGCCGTAACATTGAAAAAAAAAAAAAACAACAACTACGACCTTGCCAATATGCACAACTACATAGACATGACAGGTGTCATTGGTCTCACCTAAGTGT
>CALBTT010000130.1 GCA_937967645.1 uncultured Zoogloea sp. | reverse complement strand
TCCTGCTGGCCTTCATGTTCCTGGTGAACGTGCTCGGCGCGATCTTCCTGCTGCCCGCGCTGGCCGTGTGGCTGGGCGTGGGGAGCGAGGAGAAGGCGCGGCAAGGGCAACTGGCCCATTCGTGATCCCAGGCGGGCGACACACGTCGCCCTGACCTGCCGCAATACCCCCCATCACCGGACAGGCGCTTCCCGGCGGCGCCTGGGAAGCATCCAGCAGCCTCCGGATGACATGTGGCAGGCGATGGGTATCAAGTCGACGCTGCGAGATTGAATGTTGACCGCGCCACATTCGATGTTGGCGGTGCTGCATTGAATGTGGACGGTGCCGCATTCAATGCAGCACCGCCAACATGTTTATCTGCAACCGCCACGAAGCATGAGGACGAGTCTGGCAAGCATGTAGACCGCGCCACATGCTTCGTAGACGTTTGCTTCAAAAGCAAAGGGTATGGCATGTTTTGATGCCATACCCTTTTTGCATTCCTGCACAGAGCCTTGAACATGGCGGAGCTTAGTAGGTCGGGTTAGCGCAGCGTAACCCGACGCTCCCTCTCCACAATCAACGCGCTATAACCCCCCGGTGGAGCCATTGCCACTTTCATGCAGATCGTTGCCGACGTGTTTGAGCACGAGCGAGGCAGATCATGCGATGTCGGGTTACGCTGCGCGAACCCGACCTACACCCGCTTTGAAAACAGTATGAGCATCCAACATCAGGGATCCTGCCTCTGCGGAGGAATCCGCTTCACCATCACAGGCGCACTTGAGCCTATTCAGGTATGCCACTGCGCTCAGTGCCGACAGGCCCAGGGTGGCCCGGTCGCAACCAACATACCCGTTGAAATCAGTGCGCTGACCTTCGAACGTGGTGAGAATCTGCTGCAGAATTATGAGTCCTCACCCGGCAAGATCCGCGCGTTCTGCAAGGTTTGCGGGTCACCTGTTTTCAGCAAGCGTGATTCGCTGCCAGATGTAGTGCGGATCAGGGCCGGTCTGCTTCAGGAGCCCGTGAAGGCACAACTTGCATTCCATGCATTCACAAGCTCAAAGGCAAGCTGGTGGCCCATCACCCGTGGCTTACCGGAATACCCGGAGTGGGCGCCAAACCCTCCAAAGCCAACTCCATGAAACAGACAAGGGCCTACCGGCACCTGGGACCAACTGTGGAGAGAGTGGAAGAGAAGGCCCAGGGACTGGCGCTCTCGCACTCATGATGACGCACAGCGGGAGCGACGCATTCTGGCGCGTGCGAGTGCTTCGTGGACCCGCGCGGGAAGGATGAATACGGCTGCGGGAAGCATGTAGCGGGCTGATAGATCAAAGTGCACCGTGGCTACATCAATGTGCACGGCTGCCCTATCAATAAGCAGTCCGGCGAGAAGCATGTGCACGGCTGCCAATCCTTCAGGCAGCCGTGCTTCAAAAGAAACGGGTATGGCATGTGTTGATGCCATACCCGTTTGTCCTTGTAGCAAGCGGCCTGGAGCTTGGTGCAGGCTGGATGGAAGAGAAAACACCCGGGCGGGAAGGATGCGGAGTGAAGCAGTTCATAGAGCCGCAGCGCGTGGGCGTGTGAGGATCGTAAGGATCAATGCGGACACGGGCGTAAGGAAAGCACAGCCATGAAAACCCAGTACTACACCGCCTCAAGTCTCGACGGATTCATCGCCACCGAGGACGACTCGCTGGAATGGCTGTTCCCGCTCGGCGACTTCAACGAATCCAGCTACCCCGCCTTCATTGCCGAAGTCGGCGCCCTGGCCATGGGCGCCTCCACCTACGAATGGATGCGCCGCAACGCCGACACCGTCGCTGCAGAAACCGGGAGCCCCTGGCCCTACACCCAACCCGCCTGGATCTTCACCCACCGCCCGCTCCCCGCCATCGAAGGCGCCGACATCCGCTTCGTACAGGGTGATGTGCGCGACGTGCACGCACAGATGCGCCAGGCCGCCGGCACAAGGAACATCTGGATCGTCGGCGGCGGCGACCTCGCAGGCCAATTCCACGATGCCGGCCTGCTGGACGAACTCATCATCCAGATCGGCTCGGTGACGCTAGGGAAAGGGAAGCAGGTTTTCCCGCGACGGGTGCTGAGTCCGATGCTGCGGCTGACGGAGGTGAGGCAGATGGGGGGTGGGATGGTGGAGTTGAGGTATGAGGTGGGGGGGTGAGTTTAATGGCAGGCATCGGCCAATACCTGCCGTCGGCGATGCCTGCCCATAGCCTGGTAGGTCGGGTTAGCGCAGCGTAACCCGACATTCCCTATCTGCAATCAAAACACGAGAAGCCCCATTGAAGCTATTGCGAATAGCATGCAGATCATTGCCGACATATTTAAGTAAAAGGGCGAACGAGCACGCGATATCGATTTACGCCACACCCACTCAACACATACCAAAACATAAATAAAACCACGTAGAGGCATGACATATTTTAGCTCATGGATTCAAGAATCCAATCAACTGACTTCATGAGAATAAGTCAAACCCCATGCTCAATATTTGAAACAGCAACTTTCCACAAAAAAACCGGGAAGAGAAAAATGCATACTGAAGGCGAGACCAACCCAAAAGAGATTGAGAGAGCATCCACACAACCACCTAGGTCACTGCACCGAATGAGCCTCATTGTGATTGGCATTCTATGCCTCACCAATTACCTCGCCCTCTACAACGACAGGTTTCGCACGCTATTAGGCAACAAGCTCCCCGCACTAACCACAAGCGCGAAAGAGAGTGAAAAAAACTCCTACGGGGAATTGGCTAAAATCAGTCTTCTCTTAGGTGTTGATGCAACAGATGCAGCAGCCAACGTAAAATACATTTTAGAAAAGAGCCAGAACACCGTCACCGAGAATTCACTGCTCAAGAAAAAGCTCGATACGACGGAGAAACTGCATCAAGACCTTGCAGTGCAGCATCGCGACCTTAAGTCCAGGCATTTGCAGCTTGAGAAATCCAAAGCCGAAATGGAAACCCGAACGAAGACTGCCGCCAAAAAGCTGTCCACAAGTGTCGCAACTAGAGCTACACGTGGTGTTGCAAGGCATATAGGCGGAGCAGCTGGCGAGTCGATCCCGGTGATCGGTGCAGCTGTTGTAGCAACGATGTTGGCCCTAGATGTCGTCGACGCATGCGAGCAGATTAAAGAAGTCAATGAAATGAACCGTTCAATTGGCGTAGAAGTTGAGGACGAGCATCAGATTTGCGGTGTAAAAGCCCCGGACCAAAAACAACTTGTAGCTGAGGTCAGTAAAAATTGGCAGGCAGCTTACCTAGCTGCAACTAATGCTTTAGGAAAACCACCAGCTATCCCGCAAGTGCCTTTGAGTGACATAAAGGCACAAGTATGTGCTGTAACCGACATCCCTATGATTTGCCCATAACCTCCAACAAATCTAATGCGGGAGTGACCTTTGAGTACATTAAGAGTATTGATTTTTGGTTCAACAGGCACGGGAAAAACCAGCCTGTGCAACACACTGACCGGAAAGGCACGCCCGACGGACAATGGAGCCAAAGGGATTACCGCAAAATCCCATCTCTATCTGCCATTTAACCTAAACGGTCGCAAGGTCGAGGTCATTGATACCGTGGGATTGCATGAGAGCAACCACGGCACCGTACCAGCGGAACAAGCGATTATTGAAATCGTCGAAATTCTGAAAAATGCAAGAGATGGCTTTAGCTTACTGATCCATGTTACCCGAGCTTCTCGCATCACTCAGGAGCACGACGAGGACTACACATTCTTCGTCGACAAAATGACCCAAAACCAGATTCCGGTCATCCTGGCGGTCACTGGGTGTGAGAACGAGCAGCCAATGCAGGCATGGGTTGAGCGAAATCGAAGTGCGTTTTCGCGCTTCAACTACCAAGAAATAGTCTCTTGCTGCTTTGCCGAAGGGGGACCAATGGAGGCGCACTTCCAGCCCCTGAGAGTACAGTCGAGGGAAATGCTGCTTAAAGCTATTGAAAAGCATGGCACGCACACCCCCGTTAAAATTTACGGAGAAGGTACGCCTAGCACGTTCAATGAGGCGTTAACGCGCATTTGGAACGAATTTGTCTCGCTAACTGGGCTCCCAGAAAAATACCGTCGCAAAGTCAATGAATCTGCCTATCAACTAATGAAGCGACTCGGTGTACCTCAAGCAATTGCTGACGTTGCAATCAAGCACATCCCAGACTTACTTGAAGAAGTTGGCAACAAAACCCCAATTCCTGGCGGAGGGAAGGTACTTAAGAGGGTTTCCGAGTATCTGTTGCGCAGAACAATAGGCCGATGGGGGCGGGATTAATTTTCCTGCCTGCAGAGAACACGAGTGGAAAAGATCGCACGATGTCGGGTTACGCTGCGCTAACCCGACCTCACACCGACTGAATAGGTGCCCTACCAGGGCGCAGCCGCCGGTGTTCCCTGGTGATAGCGGATCTGCCACCGCCCTTCCTCTTCAACCCAAACGGAAGCGCGCAGGGTGTGCCTGGACAGGGATCCGTCGGGTTGGACATCGGCGGAGCGGTAGTTGAGCAGCGCCACGCCGGGCGCCAGCGCCTGAAGCGCGAAGTGGTCGGACACCGCGGGAGGCGCTTCCTTCAGGCCGGCCTGGAAGCCCATGACGGTGGCCCTGTCGTACCTGTTTCCGGATCGACCGATCTCGTGGAAGTCCTCATGCAGCAGTTGGCCGAGGCGCGTGGCATCGCAGCGGACGCCGGAATGGTGCAGCTCGACTTCAAGCGCTTGAATGACGGCAAAGAGCGGATTCGTGGTCACCTGGCACAACTCCTGTATTGGGTAAGGAAACAGGTCGCGTCGACCACTTCAATCCGCCGACACAGCCGACAGCATCAGATTGTCGGCTTTCATCCGTCGGATACGCACCGAAATCTCCATGAACTTGCCGAGCGGCGCACCAGGCTGGGCGCCGCACGGGGCTTTGGATGGTAACGTGTTCGCCCTCATCCCGGAGGGATACGCATGCGGCCCCACCGCCCTGCAACCCGGGTGCCTACTTGGGCGGACTCCAGCGACCGAGAATGAGGGCCGGTCATGATGACGATGCTCAGCCTGGCGCAGTCCGGCTGCGAACGGCTACTACGGCAGAGCAGGTCGGGACAGATCACGCGATGTCGGGTTACGCTGCGCTAACCCGACCTACACCTACACCAACTACAGGCCTTCGCGATGATCACCATCCCAGATCAGGAGTTGAATAATGTCGTCAGCCATCTCGGGCAACGATCATTCTCGACTTATGAATTCATACTTGCCCTCAAGAACCTCTATCCCGCTACATGGAACGCACTTGAAGCCGAATACGGCGCGGGCGGGTCGGGGGCAGGCAAGGCCTATAGTGCGTACAGTCGTGTGGCTCACGCGCTGAACAAGGAAGCAAACGCTGGCCTGATTGCCAAGCTCGACTACCGCAAGTCTCCGGCAGGCTGGGGAAGTCCGGTCATCCGGTACTGGGCATCCGGTCACGCTGAGCAGGAGTTTCCGAATGAGCTCCCTGACCCTGATTCAGTGACAGAAGGCGCGAAACAAACGGTAACCGTCAATAGGTACGAGCGCAATGCCACTGCCCGCCTCAAGTGTATTGACGAATGGGGAGTCGCATGCGTGGTATGCGGATTTGATTTCGAACGCATGTATGGGGACCGTGGCGCGGGTTTCATACATGTTCACCATCTGAAACCTTTGTCCGAGATCGGCAAGACCTACCAGCTCGACCCCATCAAGGACCTACGGCCCGTCTGCCCGAATTGTCATGCGATGCTTCACAAAACGGTGCCAGCCATTTCAATTGAAGCGCTCAAGGAGCAGCTCCGCAGTCAGCCTGACACCTGAAATGCCGGGGCGCTTCTCGCAGCCTTCGGCGGCTCCGCACCCCACGCAAAAACGTCAAGGCGGAGCCATTGTCACTTTCATGCAGAAAGTTGCCGATGTGTTGGAGCACGAGCGGGACCGATCATGCGGTGTCGGGTTACGCTGCGCTAACCCGACCTACACTTACACCGGCTAATCCGGCATCCCGGCCCCAGGTGACGGGTCTTATGTTGAGCATTGGGCAGCAAGCTGTAGCTTGCAAGCCGTTCAGCGCAAAAGGGGTGTCGGAAAATTTGACGGTTCAACAGGTGATCAAACGTGGATTTGAGCGTACCTCTACGTAGCGCTCCGAAATGCAAAGTCACCCCGAACCGCACGATCCTGGCCTCACCTGTCGGATGCTCAAAGGCGTGGCGACGCCGCCTCGCCCTCATCAGCCCTGGGAGCCGGTAAGCATTGAGTACGTGGCAGAGCCCCGACACTGCACCAACTGCACCATCGGTGTGATCACATCCAACTGTGCAAGCAGCAGCAAGCGCAGGAAATGATCTGCAGCGGCGCCCCTACCGCAGGCGTTCGACCTGCCGAACGCCCACGCGCATCGCAGCGACGGGTCAAGCCGCGGCGAGATGCTTTCTGCGCCGGTTCCAGCTCAAACCCGCAAAGCCGAGGGCGAGGAGCGCCAGCATCGACGGCTCGGGCACTTGAGCGGCATGCGTGCCTTCACGGAACCAAAAGTCGAGCCCAGCGAACGACGAGCCCGCATTGTCGATTGCCAAACCCCCGGCGTACGGATTGAGGTTGCTGATGTCGCCAGCGAAAGTGGTTCCGGAATCGAGCGCCAGGATCAGCGTGTACAGACTGCCGGGCGACAAAGTGACCGAGCTCAGGAGGTCGAAGTGAACCACTGAGAGTATCGAATCGATCGTCACCTGCCCGCTGCTGCCGAGCAGCGTTCCCAATAGTCCTTGACCTTCCCGTACCTCCAGATGGAGCGTACTGCTTGCGCCATCACTGCGAATCCGAAATTCAGCGCCATCGATGCTGGAGAATGAGGGCGTGAACGACTGACCGTTCGTTACGCCCCCCGAGCCCGAAAAATTCGTCGGCCCTACGCTCTCCTGATCTACCGTGAGGAGGCCAGCGTTTGCTTGCCCCAGGGTAGCAACACCCGCGGCCAGGACCACGCCCCTGAACCAATTTGCGACATGCATGCTTTTGCCCTCCTCGACTGTCAGATTTCTTTACAAAACGCCCCAATCAGGGCCCCTAAGAGACAATGGAGCAAACGCCATGCCGACTGCAAGTATCAGAATCCCGAACGACATTTCGATCACGGCGTCCCGTTCTCACGGGGCGAGGTAGGTCGGGTTAGCGCAGCGTAACCCGACATTCCGTGATCGATCCCGCTCATGCTCAAACACGTTGGCAACGATTCGCACAAAACTAACAATAGAAATGTCGGGTGTTATGGCGTTTCCATTGTCGTAGATAGGGAATGTCGGGTTACGCTGCGCTAACCCGACCTACACCGACTGAATAGGTGCCCTACCAGGGCGCAGCCGCCGGTGTTCCCTGGTGATAGCGGATCTGCCACCGCCCTTCCTCTTCAACCCAAACGGAAGCGCGCAGGGTGTGCCTGGACAGGGATCCGTCGGGTTGGACATCGGCGGAGCGGTAGTTGAGCAGCGCCACGCCGGGCGCCAGCGCCTGAAGCGCGAAGTGGTCGGACACCGCGGGAGGCGCTTCCTTCAGGCCGGCCTGGAAGCCCATGACGGTGGCCCTGTCGTACCTGTTTCCGGATCGACCGATCTCGTGGAAGTCCTCATGCAGCAAGTGGTCGAGGCGCACGGCATCACAGCGGACGCCGGAATGATGCAACTCGACTTCGAGCGCTTGAATGACGGCAAGGAGCGGATTCGTGGTCATCTGGCACAACGTCCGTGTTGGGTAAGGAAACAGGTCGCGTCGGCCACTTCATTCCGCCGACGCAGCCGACAGCATCCATCGGCCACGCTGAAGCGCCATCGGCTGATAGGTGAGGCCTGCCGATTCGCCGATCTCCCCCGTGCATTCAAAGCCGTATTTTTCATACGCGGGGACGGAAGACAAGGACGCCCTCACCGTCACGGTATCGACTCTCGCATGGTCCAGGGCAGCGGACAGCAGCCGCTTACCCACGCCTTTCCGCTGGTGATCGGGGGCCACGAAGAGCATCGCCAGGTGCCGCCCTTCCTTGAGCTCGATCACGCCACGGATGGCCTCATCGTCTTCCGCCACCAGCATGAGATTGTCGGCTTTCATCCTTCCAATAAAGGCAGCACCGTCTGCAACGCGTGAGAAGGTTGAAAGCCCCTCCTCCGACACGGTACCTGCAACCGATCGGGCAAATGAGCGCATACAGAGTGTGCTGACAAGCTCGACATCCCGTTCTTCCATCCGTCGGATACGCATCGAGACCTCCATGAATTTGCTGAGCGGCAGACCAGGCTGGACGCCGCGCGGGGTTTCGGATGCTACCTTGTTCGCCCTCATCCCGGATGGATACGTGGGTGCGCCAGCGTGCTACTGCAGAGCGGGTCGGGGCAGATCATGTGCTGTCGGGTTACGCTGCGCTAACCCGACCTACGCCAACTAACCCGACCTACGCCAACTCCGCCTCGCCCTTCCCCTCCGTCAACGCAAAAACGCCCGGCAAGCCGGGCGTTCTTTATTCCATCAAACAGCTACGTTCAGAACGAGTACTTCATCACCAGCGACAGCTGGTCCCGGTCTGTCAGTGGGCGGAATTCCCGCATGTTGGCCACTTCTGCGCTGCCGAAGTAGCCCATGTAGGTCACGCCCACCTGGAAGTTGCGCTGGTAGGTGAAGGTGGCGCCGATGCTGGCGCGCATGTCGCCTTCGCCGCCGACGCCGCCGGTGATGGTGCGGCCCTTGAGCTGGCGGGAGAGGCTGATGGGAACGCTGAGATCCCAGCCTTCGATGATGCCCGGGTAGCCGAGGCTGAGGGTGCCGGACGCAGCGAGGCCGTAGTTGGCGCCGAAGAACAGCTCCTTGCTCTTGGGGAAGATGGTGGCGCTGGCGGCGCCCGGGGCGTTGACCTCCTCGACGCTGCCGATGGTCACGTAGGCGACTTCGGCAGTGAGGGTGGTCTGGTCGGCCAGGGCGGTGCGTTCCAGGTTCCAGATGGTGTTGAGGTTGGCCTGGAAGATGTCGCCGCGGGTGGGCGTGGGCAGGTAGCTGCTGGCGGCCTGCGGCGCACGCGGGTTGACCAGGGTCTTCACCAGCACCGGGGCGCCCTGCTTGTACGACAGTTCGCCGGCGATGGAGGCGGCCCCCACCGAGGTGCTGAAGGTGGCGCCGATCAGCTTGATGTTGTCGAAGTAGCGGACGTTGTAGAGGCCACCGCCCAGGGCGCCGGAACTGGTGTTGAAGGCGTTGATGACCGGCAGCGGCGAGCGGTCGTGGTAGTTGAGGTAGTACAGGCCGACTTCGGTCTCCTCGGTGAGGCGGTAGCGGCTGCCGACGCCCCACTGCGGGGTGTTGCCCGGGTCGATGTCGCGACCGCGCTGGCCGTAGGAGCACACGGAGCGCCCACCCACGGTGCGGTAGGGCTGCAGGCAGGTGCCGCCGGGGCCGGTGGAGTCGGCGCTGCTCAGGAAGGAGCCGGGTGCCGGGGCGATGGTGGTGTGGAAGCCGAACTGCATGTGGCCGAGCAGGGACCAACGGGACGACATTTCGATCTGGGCCGAGACCTGGTCTTCGGGGAGCAGCTGGTCCTTGGTCTCGGTGCCGACGATGCCGGTCTTGGTGCCGTCGGCAGGGCCCTGGGCCAGGGAGATGCTGGGGAAGAACAGGCCTTCGCCCCACGATACGACGTGGCGGCCGAGGCGCACGTTGGCACGGCGGCCGTTGCCCAGGTCGTAGGTGTCGAAGACGTAGGCGTCGAGCAGACGGGTGTAGCCCCCGTGGAAGCGGCGGGCGTCGCGGGTGAACTCATCCACCGCGCCCGGCTTGTTCACCGGCCCGCTGTTGTCGTTGGTCTGGTGATAGACGTCGTCGTAGAAGGTGGAAGCCGACAGCACCAGGCCGTTGACGCCGTTGGTATAGCTGGTGTCGAGCAGCAGGCTGAGGCGGTTGGCGGTGAGGCTGCCCTTGTCGAAGTTGTTGTTGCCGTCGTTGCCGCCGGAGTAGGCGGAGATCTTCGGGTCACGGTTCTCCATGCGGGTGGAGAGCGTGTAGGTGGAGTTGACGCGCCAGTCGAGCTTGTAGCCGTTGTCGAACTCGACGGCTTCGCCAGCGAAGGCCGGGGCGGCAAGGCCGGCGCCCAGCAGGGCAATGGCCAGCGGGCGCAGCGTGGTGTGCAGTGTCATTGTGTTTGTCTCCCTGAGCTGAGCAAGGTCAGTTGCCGGCGGAGCGCAGGGCGGCCGGGGTGAATTGGTCTGCGTTCATGTCGCCCTTGTTGAGGACGGGGCCGATGTCCCGCTCCTGGAACAGGTTGTAGGCCACATAGCTGCCGGAGTTCAGGTCGTGGTAGAAGCTGGTGCCGGCGTGCCACGCGTTCAGGTCGAAGGCGTAGTAGTAGTTGATGACGGCGTGCTGCCAAAGCTGGCCACGGGTGTCGTAGTAGTCGCCGGCGACGGCGTGCCAGGTGTCCTCGTCGATGAACATGACGCGCTTGCCGAAGGGGTGGCGGTAGCCGTCCTTGAGCTTGCCTTCGAGCACCCATACGCGGCGCAGCTCGTAGCGCTGCAGGTCGGGGTTGGGGTGGCCGGGGCGCAGCAGGTCGGCGTACTTGACGCTCTTGTCATGCACCTTGTAGGCGTTGGCGGGGACGTACATCTCGCGCTTGCCGTGCAGGACCCACTCGTAGCGGTCGGGAGCGCCGTTCATCAGGCGGTCCTGGTCGATGGTGAGCTTGCCGCCGGAGCCGGCCAGCGGGGTGTCGTAGCCGTACTGCGGCAGCTGGCGCACGCGACGGGTGCCGGGGTCGTAGTTCCAGGCGAGGCGCTTGCCCTTGGCAAAGTTCACCGGCTCGATGGAGGTGGTCATGGTGCCCTTGTCACGCTCGGGCAGCAGGGTGCCGGTCATGGCGTAGGCCATCGCGCCTTCCATGGGCTTGCCGAGGTTCTCGGGGGTGGTGACGACGTTCATGTTGCGGTTGAACTGCCGGCCCCAGGTGATCACGCCCTTGGAGTTGACGTCGGCAATGTCGCGGCCACGGTTGTCTTCGGTGTAGGCGCGGTAAGGGAAGTTGTGGTTGGCCAGCACTTCCATGGCCTGCTTGGGGATGGGAAAGGGAATGGCGCCCATCACCCCGGTGAAGCCGAAGCCGTTGTCGATGAGTTCGGCTTCACGGGCGTTCTTCTTGGCCAGTTCGCAGATCTTGTCGGGGTAGCGGAATTCGCGACGGCCCTGGTAGACCGGGATCTTGTAGGAGCTGGGGAAGCGCGCCAGCAGCGCCTTCTGACCATCGCTGAGGCGGTTGGCGTACTGGGCGGCGTTGGCCTGGGTGATGACGAAGAGGGGCTTGTCGGCGGCGTAGGGATCAACCGGGTGCTGACCAACGTGCGGGGTGTACTTGATGCCAGGCGGCGTGCCCAGCCACTTGCCGGAGAAGGCCGGAATGCTGCCGTCCTTGTTGGCGCCAGCCTCGGCGCCGACACAGGTCAGCTCCTTGCCGAGCTTGGCGGCTTCATCCTCGGTCACCTTGGCGCTGACGTTCGCTGCGGCGAGCGACAGGGCAAGGGTGGTCAATGCGGGGACCCATGACTGGGTTTTCTTCATTTGGTTATCTCCTTCCGGGTGCGAATGGCTGCTTGAGCGGAACGGCTTTTGTGCAGATGAAGTGCCGCTGGCGGCGGGGTGTATCCCCTTGTTTCATCTGGAACCATTCTTCGTGGAAGCGGAAGGCGGAACATCGTCCGAGAGGACTAGCCCTATTGCAGGGGGGCAGCGAGACGGGTTGGGGCGGGCGGGCGTACAGACTGTAGGGGCGGCTTCAGCCGCCCACGGAGATTGATCAACGGCATGTGGTCGACCGGAGTCCCCGGGCGACTGAAGTCGCCCCTACAGGCCCACGGAGATTGATCAACGGCATGCGGTTGGCCAGAGTCCGCGGCTGTAGGGGCGGCTTCAGCCGCCCACGGACGTTGATCAACGGCATGCGGTTGACCGGAGTCCGCGGGCGACTGAAGTCGCCCCTACAGCGCCCCTACAGGCCCTGCATCTGCGTCAGCTGGCGGGGGGGAGGTATTCGCGCTTGAGGTCGGTCTTGAGCAGCTTGCCGGCGGGGTTGCGCGGCAGGGCGTCGTGGCGGATGAAGATGCGGGCCGGCACCTTGTAGCCGGCCAGATGGGCGGCCACATGGGCTTGCAGGTCGGCTTCGGTGAGGCGACTGCCCTCGCGCAGCACCACGGCAGCGGCCACGGCTTCGCCGGTGCCTTCGTCGGGCATGGCGAAGACGGCAGCCTCGCTCAGGTCGGGGTGCTGCAGCAGGCAGGACTCCACTTCGGCGGCGGCGATCTTCTCGCCGGAGCGGTTGATCACGTCCTTGATGCGGTCCACCACGAAGAGCAGACCGTCGTCGCTCACGTAGCCCACGTCACCGGTGTGGAACCAGCCATCGCGCACGGCGTGGGCGGTGGCATCGGGGTCGTTCCAGTAGTGCTGCATCAGGGTCACCCCGCGCAGGCAGATCTCGCCCATGCCGCCCGGCGGCACGACCTGGCCCGCGGCGTCCACGATGCGCAGGTCCACGATCGGCGACACCAGGCCCGAGGCGCGGGGCGCCAGACGGAACACCGCACCGGAGGCGGCCGCGCCGACGCCGTTGCTCTCGGTGAGACCGAAGCCGATGCCGGACATCTCGCCCTGCGGGCGCTTGAGCACCTCGTCGATGGCGCGCTGGGGCAGCCCTGCCCCGCCGAAGCCCAGGCCACCGAGCTTGCCGGT
The DNA here is from genome assembly GCA_937967645.1 of uncultured Zoogloea sp. Classification (GTDB taxonomy): domain Bacteria; phylum Pseudomonadota; class Gammaproteobacteria; order Burkholderiales; family Rhodocyclaceae; genus Zoogloea. The sequence goes on along the minus strand of CALBTT010000130.1, from coordinate 5,264 downwards.
GACGGCCGGGTCGTCGAAGCGCGGCTCGGCGAGCAACTGCATGACCATCGACGGCGCGCCGTTGAACTGGGTGACCTGCTCCTCGGCGATCAGGTCCAGCGCGGTGGACGGGTCCCAGCGGTGGGTGAACACCAGCCGGCGGCCGTTGCGCAGGGCATTGAGCAGTTGGGCGTGCAGGCCGCTCACATGGAACAGCGGCACCGCGGTGAGGGTGGTGGGTGGCAGGCCGCGGGCCATGAGCTTCGCCACCGCCTCGGGCGAGCTCATCGCCGACACGGCACCGATGAAATCGATGTTGAACAGCGCCTGGCACACCGCTCGCTGGGTGGACAGCACGCCCTTGGCCCGGCTGGTGGCGCCGGAGGTGAACAGGATCACTGCCGGATCATCCGGGCCCACCTCCACCGCCGGCAGCGCATCGGCGGGCTGGGCGGCGAAGCGGGCGTAGGCCTGGGCGCCATCGCTGTCATGCGCCATGTCGGTGACGATCAGCAGCGCGTCGGGCGCGCCCTCGCCTGCGATGCGGGCCTGGCGCTCCGGATCGCAGAACACCACCTTGGCGCCCAGATCGGCCAGCGCCGCGTGCAGTTCCTCGCGCAGGCCGAAGCTGTTGAGGGGCGCCGGCACGGCCCCGATCAGGGCGCTGGCGACGAAGGCCACGCCCCACTCGGGGCGGTTGCGCATGGCGATGGCGATGCGGTCGCCGGGGCGCACACCGGCAGCATGCAGGCGGGCCGCCACCGCGTCGGCCTCGGCGAAGAAGCGGGTGAAGGTCCAGGTTTCACCCTGGTACTTGATGTAAGGCTTGTCCCCATGGCTGCGGGCTGCCGCGAGCAGCGCCGGCAGGGTGGGAAAGGCGTTGCGGTAGCGGCGCTCGAGGTGGTCGCCCACGGGGCATTCGATCACTTCGAAGGGGGCTCCGGGGGCGGTGAGCTGAGCCCGGGCCTGGCGTGCCAGGTCCAGCGCTGCGGTGTCGGTCATGGTCTTGTCTCCTCGTCGGCAGTGGGCTGCCGCCTGTTCTATGTAGGTGTTGCGTGCGCGGGCGCGACTGTAAGCCCTTCAGGCCGCCATGGCGAATCGGTATACGCCGTCTTCGTCCAGGGTCCGCACGATCTGCCCGGCGTAGCGCAGCCAGGCCAGGTGGGCGAGGCTCTCGCCGACGGCCATCATCTCCTCGGCAGCCTTCAGGCTGCGCGGGAACAGCACGCTCATCGCCTCGAAGGCCGACAGGCGGGCGCCGTCGGCCAGGGCCGCCAGCAGCAGGTCGAACTGGTGCTGGTGGTGGGCCTGCAGCTCGGCCACCCGCGGCCTCAGCCCGCGGAAGACGCGCTCATGGGACGGCAGCACCAGAGTGTCGGGCGACAGGCGGTCCAGCCGCTCGAGGGAGTCCAGCCACAGCTGCAGCGGATTGCCCTCCGGCTCCATGCTGGAGACCAGCACGTTGGAGGTGATGCGCGGCAGCAGCTGGTCGCCGGCGATGAGGATGGCGTCCTCGGCGCAGTACAGGCAGGCGTGCTCCGGCGAGTGCCCCTCCCCGACGATGATCCGCCAGCTTCGACCACCGATCTCCAGGCTGTCGCCCGCCCGCAGGCGGCGGAAGCTCTCGGGCTGGGGCGGCATGAACGGGTCCTTGCGCAGACCGGCCAGCATGCGCGCGATGCGCTCCTCCGACATGCCGGCGCGCTGGTGGAACAGCACCAGCCCTTCGGGTGGCGGATCGGGCAGGCGTTCGCCGAGGGCGCGCATGGTGAAGAACTCGCCGTGGGTCATCCACAGCGGAATGGCGTAGCGGTCGGTAAGCCAGCGGGCCAGGCCGGCGTGGTCGTAGTGGAAGTGGGTACACACCAGGCCCTTAAGGGGCAGCCCTTCGAGGCGGGTGACCACCACCTGCTCCCACAAGGCCTTGCAGGCCGGGGTGTGCAGGCCGGTATCCACGATGATCCAGCCGTCTTCATCCTTGAGCAGGTAGATGTTGATGTGGTCGAGCTGCATCGGCATGGGCATCCGCAGCCACAGGATGCCCGGCGCCACCTCGACCACCGAGGCATCCGGCGCAGGGGGTTCGAAGGGAAACTGGATGGATTGGGTGACGGCCTGCACGCCGGCGGGCGCGGAGGCATGCGGGTCTGAGACGGTGTCGGCCATGGGCCCTCCTGGGTTCATGCATCGAATCTAGGCGCCAGGGCGTCCGCACAAAACGTCCAAAAGGACGATGCCCCCGTTGCCGGAGATCCACAGTATCCCTAGCCTGTCCCCCGCCCGGAGCCTCTCCATGAAGCAGGAATCCTTCGCAGTCACCGCCGCCGCCCCGATCGTCAACTGGCGGACCCATCTGAGCCTGCTGCTGCTGGCCCTGGTGTATGTGTTCTCGTATATCGACCGCAACGTCATCGCCATCCTGATCGAACCGATCAAGCGGGAGTTCGGCGCCTCCGACACGGCCATGGGCCTGCTCACCGGCCTGGCCTTCGGGGTGCTCTACGCGGTGATGGGCATCCCCCTCGGGCGCCTCGCCGACCAGGGCTTCAACCGCCGCAACCTGGTGGCCATCGCCTGCGGCCTGTGGAGCCTGGCCACCATGGCCTGCGGCGTGGCGGGCCAGTTCTGGCAGCTGATGATCGCCCGCATGACGGTGGCCATCGGCGAGGCCGGCGGCATGGCCCCGTCCATGTCGATGGTGTCGGACCTGTACCCCAAGGAACGCCGCTCGATGGTCATCAGCCTGTTCATGATGGGCCCGCACATCGGCATGATCCTGGCCATGGCCCTGGGCGGCTGGATCGCCCAGCAACACGGCTGGCGGGCCACCTTCCTGTTCTTCGGGGTGCCCGGCATCGTGCTCGCCGCGCTGCTCTGGCTGCTGGTGCGCGAACCGCGCCGGGGCGGCTTCGACAGTGCCCCGGCAGCCGCCGCCAGCCCTGCCCTGCCCCTGCTGGCCCAGTTGCGGGCGCTGCTGAGCATCCGCGCCTTCCTGCTGGTGTGCCTGGCCTGCGGGTTGGGCGGCATTGCCGGCTACGGCTACGGCATCTGGGGGCCGAGCTTCCTGATGCGCAGCCACGACCTGCCCCTGGCCCAGGCCGGCCTGCTGTTCGGCCTGGCCAGCGGCCTGGGTGCCGCCAGCGGCGCGATCTTCGGCGGCTGGTACTGCGACCGCCTCACCCGACGTGACCCGCGCTGGCAGATCCGCCTGCCCATGCTCGGTGCCATCCTGGGCCTGCCGATGGGCTTCGCCTTCCTGCTGTGGCCGGCCGGCAACTGGCAGCTGGGCAGCCTGGCCGTCCCCCACGCGATGGTCTTCGCGGTGGGCTTCGGCTTCTTCAATGCCTGGTGGCCGCCCCTGTGCTACGCCGCCACCAGCCACATGATGGCGCCCAACCAGCGGGCCCTCGGTGCGGCCATGCTCAACCTCTTCCTGACCCTCTTCGGCGCGGGGCTCGGGCCGCTCCTGTCCGGGGCGCTGAGCGACCTGTTCGTCAGCCGCTTCGGTCCGGGCAGCCTGCGCTACGCCCTGCTCGTGACCCTGTGCCTGCTGGGGATCTCCGCCCTGCTGCTGGGCCGGGGCATCCAGGACTACGTGCGGCGCCTCGACGCCCTCAAGGCCGGCTGAGCGCCCATCGTCCGAACGGGGGATGCCTCGCCCGCGCCCCCTGCCCACAATCAGACGTGCATCCACACCCACACCCATCACGAAAAGGAGCCTCCATGGCCACCACCAAGGACTATCGACTCGGCGAATTCACCTTCCCCCGCGGCTGGTTCATGATCGCCGACGCCGCCGAGCTGAACACCCACAAGCCGCTCGCAGTACGCTTCTTCGGCAAGGACTTTGCCCTCTACCGGGGTCGCGAGAGCGGCAAGGTCGTCCTGCTGGACGCCTACTGCCCGCACATGAAGACCCACCTGGCGGCGCCCAACAACACCTCCTACGTGGTGCTCGACGGCGGCGGCAGCAACGTCGAAGGCGACGGCATCCGCTGCCCCTACCATGCCTGGCGCTTCGGTGCGGACGGCAAGTGCACCGACATCCCCTACCATGAAGGCCCCATCCCCGCCGCGGCCAACGTCAAGTCCTGGCCGGTGGTGGAGAGCCTGGGTGCCATCTGGCTGTGGCACGACCCGGAAGGCGGCGAGCCGGAGTGGGATCACCCCAGCCTGCCCCAGTGGGACGACCCCGCCTGGGTGCGCTGGAAGTTCGACCACCTGGGCATCCTCAACCAGCACCCCCAGGAAGTCATCGACAACATCTGCGACTACGGCCACCTCAGCCCGATCCACGGCTCCACCGTGGAGAAGTACGAGAACGAGTTCAAGGGCCATAACGCCATCCAGCGTCAGTGCGGCCCCCACCGCACCCTGGTGGGCGAGGACGGCGTGAGCCCCATCCTGCACACCCTCACCGTCTACCACGGCCCCGGCGTGCTGATCTCCGAGCTCACCGGCCTGTACGACGCAGTGATGATGATCACCCACACCCCGGTGGACGACGGCAGCATCAAGGTCTGGCACGCCCTGCTGGTCAAGTCGCCCGGCGGTAACGACACGGCGACCCTGCCCGATACCATCGCCGCCCGCCAGTTCCAGCAAGCCGCCCTCACCGCCTTTGCGCAGGATTTCGAGGTGTGGACCAACAAGGGCCCCTGCCTCAACGGCCTCTTCATCCCCAGCGACGGCCCCTTCATGAAGGCCCGCATCTGGTACAAGCAGTTCTACAACCCCCGCGCCATGAAGCAGGAGTTCCTGGACCAGTGCGAAGGGTATTACGTGCCGAAGGGCGCGGTGCCTTATACGGACAAGGAGCCCGTCGCCGCCTGACCTCGACCCTCCCCTGGTGAAACGCCGCCCGCATGGCCGGCACACCATTGACGCCCGATGAGATCATCGGGCGTTTTTTTATGGCGCCAGAGCTCTGCCCGGCACCATCCGGATCAACCCGACCTACCCGCTGCGCCCAAGCACATTCCCGGCCTAGTTTGGGAAATCCCAATGGCCGCAAAGGCCGACAACCCGTTGCCCGTTTGAAGCTCCAGAAAGCCAAACGCCCGGCCATCCGGCCGGGCGCATTTCATTGATTTCCGGGTCGTCCAGCCCGCCCCATCAGGAACAGGCCCTCTCCAAGTCAGCAGACCTCGAACAAACCCGCCGCCCCCATCCCGCCGCCGATGCACATCGACACCACCACATAGCGCACCCCGCGACGGCGCCCTTCGATCAGCGCGTGGCCGACCATGCGGGCGCCGGACATGCCGAAGGGGTGGCCGATGGAG
>CALBTT010000129.1 GCA_937967645.1 uncultured Zoogloea sp. | reverse complement strand
GCCACGTTTCCGTTTGCGCTGCAGCGAAGGAGGCGAATTATATAGAGCTATCAGATCACGTCAAGAAGATTGGGAAAATAAATCCCCAACCACAGAAGGCACGCGCCCTCCTGATCAGGAAAGCATTCCGGGCAATGCTCCGCGCAGACGTAGCCACGCCTCAAGGGCATCCGCCCGCATGGGCCGTCCATAGAGGTGGCCCTGCATTTCCTTGCAGCCCATCTCGTCAAGCAGGGTTGCCTGTTCCTCAGTCTCCACCCCTTCTGCGATCACATCCAGCCCAAGGCTACGGGCAAGCTTGACGATCAGACGTGCGATGCACTCATGGGATGTTTCAGGAGTGAGCTCCCGGACAAAAGCCCTATCGATCTTCACACGGTCAAAAGGCAGTCTGTTGAGCGTGCCCAAGGACGAGAAGCCGCAGCCAAAATCATCCACCGCCACCTTGAAGCCCAGTGACTTCAGCTCCCGGAGCTGCCTGGCGACGGATTCGGGATCATCCATCGCAACGGATTCAGTGATCTCCAGCTCGAGGCGAGCGGGATCCACGCCCGTCTCGGCGATGACCGCGGCGATCTTGGTGACGAAATCCGCCTCCCGAAACTGGGCAGCGGAGATATTGATTCCGACCCGGAAGCCCGGAAGACCGCACTGGTCCCACCTGATGATCTGCCGGCATGCCTCGGCAAACACCCAGTCACCGATCTCGACGATGAGCCCCGTATATTCGGCCAGGGGAATGAACTTGTCCGGAGCGACAAACTCGCCATGGGGCTTGATCCAGCGGATCAGGGCTTCACACCCGATCATCTGCCCATCCAGGGGAGAGACCTGCGGCTGATAGTGCAGCTCCAGGCCTTTTCCGGAATTCAGGGCGGACCTCAGTTCATTAAGCAATTGCACCCTGCTCTGGGTACTGGACTCCATTTCCTCCGTGAAGAAGCGCCAGTGCTGGTCGCCCTCCATCTTGGCGTGGCTGAGCGCAAGATTTGCTCGCTTCAGGAGTTCGACTGCTCCGCCCGGCACCGGCGCCATATGGGCAAAACCAGCCCGGGCCCGCAGCGGCACCGCATGGCCTCGCACGACAAAAGGCGCGGCGAAGACATCGAGGATCGCTGCCGGCTCCTCATCCTGCGGCCGCCAGCACACTCCGAAGGCATCGCCCGCCACCCTGGCGAGCAGGGCCTCCGGGCTGACACGGGCCTTCAGGCGCGCGGTCACCTCGGTGAGCAGCAGGTCACCGCTACGATGGCCGAGCGCGTCATTGAGCTCCGAGAAGCGCACGACATCGATGATGGCCAGAATCCATGCCTTGTCGGCAAACCCTTCCAACCCCTCGTCCAGGCTGTCCAGAAAACGGGTCCGGTTGGGGAGTCGTGTCAGCGGATCGAAATAGGCAAAAAAATTGAGGCGCTCGAAAAGCACGACATTCTCGAACCCCACCCGCAAGCTGACGGAAAGCACCTCGAGCAGTTGCCGGACCAGCGGGGTGATGACGCCAGGCACTTCCAGATAAACCAGCGCATCCAGGCCCCGCGCCTGCCCCAGATAAAGCGCAGCCGCCCCCCCCTCGAAGACATGGGCGCGCCGTCCCCGCGCCTTCACCAGTACGCCGCCCGCCGCTGACCGGACCAGGCTGTCGAGCCGATTGCCCAGAACATCCTGACACTTCCCACGAACAGCGAGCACTTCGAGCGACTCTTCGTAGCTCTCCCCGCCACCACGTGCGGGCCCCAGGAAAAGCGCGCTGACCGATCGGCCGAGCAGCACCTCAAGGTGCCCCAGGGTCGCCTCGGCAAAGGACTTCAGATCCCGCGGCGTGAATAATTCATTACTGCTTTCCACCAGGAAGGCCAGCCCACTGCGTGTTTCCTCGAGTGCCCGGAGTTGCTGATAGGAGCGAATGGCCGCAGTCAGGGTCGTCAGCAGCCGGGTGTGGGTCAGTTCGGACTTCGTCCTGTAGTCATTGATGTCGTAATCGCGAACCACGCTGACTTCTGGCGCATAGCCCGGCTGCCCTGTGCGCAGGATGATGCGGGTATCGGCGAGGCCAAGTTCCTGCCGGATGCGACGCACGAGTTCGAGGCCTGCGTCATGCGTTTCCATGACCACATCGAGCAGGATGACAGCGACTTCCGGCGTGGAGCGCAGAATCTCGAGCGCCGCTTCGGCGGAGCTGGCGTGCAGCAACTCCACAGGACGGGAGCAGATCACCGCATCGTTCAGCGCGAAGACCGTCGCCTGATGCACCTCCGAGTCATCATCGACCACCAGCACCCGCCACGTCCCGACCTGAGAGGGCGCCATCACTCCGCCATCGTCCTCGAGGAAGGCAAGCAGTTCGTCCGGCGCAGTACTGACCAGCATATTCATCGATAAGTGTTCCAGAGTCCGGTGGTGAGCAGGCGTTCCCCGTTCCAATGAACACTATCGGCAGCAGCACCCTGCAGCTTTAGAAGGGGGCCGGGACCAAACGGCCCGGCCCGGCCGCAGAATGCTTCGCAGCACCCGCGAAGCCGGGCAGTCGCTTTGAGCGCCCCCTTCCCTTGGGAACACCCTGCCTGCGGCGACACGGAACCCAGGGGCGCATGCGCCGTCTTGATCAGGCCCGCGGATCGAAGGCGTCGCGGACCACGTCGGCAAAGAGGTTGGCCGCCAGCACCAGCACGAACATGAAGATGAAGGCCGCCATCAGGCTCCACCACACCATCGGCTCGCGGGCGAGTTCCATGCGGGCCGCATTGATCATCGTCCCGAAGCTCACCGTATTCGGGTCGACACCGATCCCCACATAGGACAACACCGCCTCCGCCAGCACCAGCCCGGAAAAATCCATCACCAGGGCAATCAGGACCAGGTGCATCAGGTTGGGCAGGATGTGGCGCGCCAGGATGCGCGCCGTGGACACCCCGAAGGCCCGCGCCGCCTGCACATACTCCAGCTCGCGCAATTTCAGCGTCTCACCCCGCAGCAACCTGCACAGGCCGGTCCAGCTGGTCATCCCGAGGATCACGCAGAGGGCCAGCAGACGCGCATCGGCCCGCTCGGCGGAAGTCTCGAACCAGTGGGGGTGGGTATCGATGACCACCTGCATCATCAGCACGGCCGCCGCGATCAGCAGCACCCCGGGGATGGAGTTGAGCACGGTGTAGACGTACTGGATCACGTCATCGACCCAGCCCCCCAGGTAACCGGCCATGATCCCCAGCGCCACCGCAAGGGGCAGCGTCACCAGCGTGGTCAGGGTGCCGATCACCAGCGCGGTACGGATGCTCTTGAGGGTCAGGAAGAGCACATCCTGCCCGACCTTGTCGGTTCCGAACACGTGGTATTCCGTAGCCAGGGCCAGGACCGGCCCCAGGATCAGACACAACACCCCGAGCGTGGCAAGCACCGCCCGCCAGGCCAGCCCGCCCTTGCCTCGCCACACCGCGCGCCCGGCCGCGCCGAGGGGCACCCCGCGCGACCAGGCCACCCCCTGGACCAGAATCCCGGCGAAGACGCCCCAGGCGCAGGCCGCCAGCGCCAGCCCCAGCCCGATGCGGCCCAGCATATCGCCGGCATGGTCTTCCTCCGGATACTGGAGATGGGCGCCGCCAAACTTGAGGCGGGGAAAATCCCGCTGCTGAGTGCCGTCTTCCGCCTCGAGGGTCTGCTTGGCAAACAGGCGGTAGGACAGGGGCGCCGAATAGGTCTTCTCGACCCGCGTGCGCAGCGGTGCGGCCAGGGCATCCAGGGCGCTGCGCACCTCCGTACCCAGCACCGGCTGCGCATCCGGCGCCGCCCCGGCGCCAGGGGCCAGGTACTCGCGGTAATGCACGCTGTCGAGCAGGCCAACCACCAGGAACAAGGCCAGGATACTGACGGAAACCATCCCCACCGTATTCTCGCCAACCCGCCGCCAGGCTTCGCGCATGGGCTCGCTGCGACGGGCCGCCAGGGCAGCAAGCATGACGCAGCCCACCAGACCGAAGAGCAGCAGATCAGTCCACAGGAAAACCAGCTGTACGCCCATCATTGGAGCTTCACCCTGGGATCGACGAGCGTGTAGGACAGGTCGGTCAGGATCAGACCGATGATGTAGAACACGGAACCGATGAAGACCATGGCCCGGACAACCGGGAAGTCCTGGGCATTGATGGCATCGATGGTGTAACTGCCGAGGCCGGGAATGCCGAAGAAGGACTCCGTCAGCAGGCTGCCCATGAACAGCGACGGAATCACCACCACCACCCCGGTGAGGATGGGGATCATGCCGTTCTTGAGGACGTGCCGGAACAAGGCCTGCAGTTCGGACAGGCCCTTGGCCCGGGCCGTGCGCACATAGTCCTTGCCCGCCTCCTCGAGGAAGATGGTGCGATACCAGCGGGCGCTACCGCCGATCCCGCCCACCACGCCGATCAGCACCGGCAGGATCAGGAAGCGGATCGTGTCCACACCTTCGCCGTAGCCCGAGATCGGCACCAGGTGCCACACCTTGGAGACCAGCCACTGCCCCCCGATGATGTAGAAGAGGCCCGAGATGGACATCATCGCCACGCACACCACCACGCCCTGAAAGTCCAGGTAGGTGCCGCGGAAGAACACCAGCACCAGGGCCAGCGACACCGTCACGAAGAGCCCGAGCACAAAGGTGGGCACCGCCAGGGCCAGGGACGGCCCCATGCGCGTCGTGATCTCCGTGGCGATGTCCCGCCCGTCGTCCGCCCTGCCGAAATCGAAGGCAAACATGCGCAGGGATTTTTCAAAGAAGATGGTATCGGTGACCTGGGCCAGGCCTTCCCGGCCGGCGTTGAGCAGCAGGGGCTTGTCGTAACCCTTCTCGACCTTCCAGCGCTCGATCGCCTCGGGGGTGACACGCTTGGCCCCCAGTTGCATGCGCGCCATGTCCTCCGGGGTATTGACCACGAAGAACAGGGCAAAGGTCAGCAGATTGACACCGATCAGGATGAGCGGCGCGTAGAGCAGCCGCCGGACGATATAAGCGAACATGGGCGCCTATGCTACATGGGCCGGCGCCGATGACGAAGCCCCTGCGGCAGGCAGTTCAGCGCTTTCCGATGCCGCCGAGCAATCCCCGCACCGCGTCCTGCAGATCGGCGGGCAGCACCACCAGCTTGGCGTTGTCCGATGCGCCCATGCGCTCCATCGACGCGATGTACTTCTCGCCCAGCAGGAACAGCATGGGGGTCGGTTCGGAGCCCACCGCCGCGGTCACCCGGCGGATCGCCTCCGCCGAGGCTTCAGCCAGCATCACCTGGGCACTGGCGTCGCGTTTCGAAGCTTCGAGGCGCGCCTCGGCCTCCAGGATGGCCGCCTGCTTGGCCCCTTCGGCGCGGGTCACCACCGCCTTGCGCTCGCGCTCGGCCGAGGCCTGCTGCTCCATGGCCCGCTGCATCGACTCGGAGGGTTTGATGTCCTGGATCTCCACCGACTTCACGGTCAACCCCCAGTCCACCGCCTCGTCGGCGATGCTCTCGCGCAGGCGCGCCTTGATCTTGTCGCGGCTGGACAGGGCCTCGTCCAGTTCCATCTCACCGATGATGGAGCGCAGGGTGGTCATGATCATGTTGCGGATCGCCTCGGAAAAGTCGGTCACCCCATACACCGCCTTGACCGGGTCGGTGATCTTCAGGAAGGCGATGGCATTGGTGAGGATCACTGCGTTGTCGCGGGTGATCACCTCCTGCTCCTGCACATCGAGGATGATGTCCTTGGTCACCAGCTTGTAGGCCACCTTGTCCAGGTAGGGAATGATGATGTTGAGGCCGGGCTTGAGCGTTCCGAAGTACTTGCCCAGACGCTCAACGATCCACTCCTCGCCCTGGGGCACGATGCGCACCCCCTTGGCGATCGTCACCGCCACGAACACCAGGATTGCCAACACCACCGCCATTGCATCACTCATCACACGCTCCTCACACCCGCGAAACCTTCAGGAAACTGCCTTCCACCGACACCACCCGGACCCGCTCGCCGGCGGCGATGGGCTCATCCACCACGCACTCCCACTCCTCGGAACCCAGCAAGGGCTTCTGGAAACGGACCCGCCCCCGCTCGAAAGGCTTCGCCGCACGGGCCATCAGCCCGATCTCCCCGATCACCTCACCATCAGACTGACCGATGCGGGTCTTGTGCTCGCCCCGCTTGAAGACCCGGAACCACAGGACCACCATCGCCAGCGAGGCCAGCACCCACAACGCGACCTGCGCGGTCGTCCCCAATCCAGGCGCCAGCAGCACGGCACACCCCACCAGCAGCGCGCCCATGCCGAACCAGATCACGAAGAAGGCCGGGATGGCCAGTTCCGCCAGTACCAGCCCTATCCCCAGCACAATCCAGTGCCACCACTCGAACGCCACGCCGCTCTCCTTGTGCAGTCAGCCCGAAGCCATTGTCCGCGCCCCTGCCGATAAGGACCTCACCGCCCGTCGGATCGTTCCGGCGGGCGCTTAGCATTTATTTAGGATTTCCCGAGCAGACTATTAAGAATGCCGTGGCGGCCCACCCCCTAAGCTGACGACATGAACCCAACCCGGAGAAACACCATGTCCCAGCTCCTCCACGCCGCCACCCTCAGCGCCATGCTGTGTGCCGCCCTGCTCCCCGCCACCGCGAGCTTCGCCACCGATGCGGACGAGATCGCACGCGGCCGCTACCTGATCGCCATTGGTGGCTGCAATGACTGCCACACGCCCGGCTACGCGCAACAGGGCGACAAGATCCCCGAAGCCGCGCGCCTTACTGGTGCCGGCCTCGGCTTCAGCGGCCCCTGGGGTGTCAGCTACCCGAGCAACCTGCGCCTGAGCGCCGCCCAGAGCAGCGAGGAGGAATGGCAGTCCCGCGCCCGCCGCAACGGCCTGCCGCCCATGCCCTGGTCGGCCCTGCAGGCCATGAGCCGGGATGACCTGGGCGCCATCTACCGCTACCTCCGCGCCCTCGGCCCAGCCGGCGAAGCTGCACCGACCGCGCTCGCCCCGGGCCAGGCGATCCCGACACCGCACTTCGTCTTCGTCCCCCAGCCCCCGACCACCGCCAAGACCAGCAGCCGCTGAGGCAAAGATGTCAGGCGGTCTCCTGCGGCACCAGCACGACCGGGCGTCCCAGATCCAGGCGGAAGCGGCCACGCCCCGTCTTCTCGATGCGCAGGCAGTCGCTGCGCTCCTGCAGACGGCGCTGCAGGAGGATCAGCCGGGCCTCCAGGTTGTCACAGACCTCGGGCAGGCGCAGCGCGGGATCGAGACGCAGCTCCCGGTTGGTGAACTCGCGCCGCCCCGAATGCTGATGATCGCTGAGCAGCCGCCAGAGGATGGACCCGGCCACCCCCTTGATCAGGTAGTCATCGCCCAGAAAGACGCTGCCGTCCCGCAGAAAATGGCGAACCCGCAGGGGCTCTCCGGAAGGGGCGGCAACGGCAGGCCCACCCGGTGGCTCGGCGGCCTCCTCCGCGCTGGCCTCGGCGCACAAGAGGGCCGCCATGGCCAGCCCGGCGCTGGCCCCTAGCGCCACCAGCGCATCCTCCAGGTCATAGCCGAAATGGCACTCCCGCTGGCTCTCCACGTAGGCCACCGCCACCAGCCGGCTGCCTGCCATGATCGGCACGGCCATCTGGCTGGCGGGTTCGGGCAGGCCTGGCAGCGGGATCGCCGTCTCGAGACGCTCCGCCAGCTCGCTGGCGGCCGCCTGGTCCCTGAGCATCCGGCTGTAAGCGTAGTCACTGGCCGGGTACATGATGCGGATCGGTACCTTCTCGCGGGCCGCCACGCCGATCACCCCGACACCGTAGGGGATCTCGGCGCCGGTCCCGGAGTGGGCATACCCCCGGCTGGCCACGATGTAGAGGCGACAGGCAGGCTCGTCGGCCATCAGCAGCATCTGGTGCTGGATGCCGAAGTTGCGCTCCAGGCTGGAACAGAAGCTGTCGATCAGGCCATCCAGGCTCTGGCAGGCACTCAAGGCATCCACGCTGCGGCGCAGGGCCGGCAGCAGGGCCGGCCCGCTGGTCACCGGCGGCAGTTCCCGGCCCGGCACGGCTTCGATGCCCTGCACCCGATAAACATCGGCCCCCAGCAGGCGGAACACGCCGGTCATCCCCTCGTGGGACGCGATCCCCGCCAGCTTGGCCTTCATGCGCTCGAACAGGGGCCCCGCCGTCTCGGTCCGCAGGTAGCGGATCGTCAGGCGGTAGCGGGCGGCGGTCTCCGGATCCATCATCAGGACGGTCGCCACCGGATTGGCCAGAATGTTCTCGCGGGTCTTGTTGAAGAACTGGAAGGACAGGGCTACGTGCTCCGGGTCCACATACATCAGCTGCGACACATAGGTGATGTTGGGCATGCCATCGACCCCGCAGGTGGCAATGCCGGATGGGACCATGCCCTCCAGGCATGGGCGCAGGTGATCCAGGTTCAAGGGTGTACTCACGTCTCCATCTCCCCCGGGGCAAGCCGGCGTCCGGCCCGCGGCCCGGGCGTCTGGCCATAAGCCTCCGACGGCGAGAAGCTCACCGCGACCAGATCATCGGGGGCGCAGCTGACCAGGGCCCTCACATAGGGCTCCGGCACCTGCAAGGCCGCCAGATTCCGGGCAAAACCGGCGGCATAGGGCAGCAGGGCCTCCGCGTCCTCCGGCAATGGTGCCTCGATACGGGCATCCCGTCCCTTCAGCTGCACGGTGCGGTAGCTCTCCGGTTCATTGAAGACAACGGCCACCCGCCCGTTGGCGGCGATGCCGGCGAGCACTGGCAAGGCCTGGGAGCGCGGCATCAGGAGGGTGATCCGGCGCCGGTCGGGCGACACGCGGCAGCCTACGCAGCGCACGGCGGTGGCCAGCCCGGCACCATCCGTGGCGGCCAGCTGCATCGACAGATGGCTGGTGATGAATGCGGCCATGGCGGGGTCAAGCGCATCAGGGTGGGGGGAGGTGTCAGTCATTCACGGCTCCTGGAATCTAGCGTCAATCTAGTCGAAACGGGTGCGCCAGGCGAGCCGGGAACAACCCGAAACCGGCAGTCGTACGGGCGGGGTCATGCGGCCTTCACCAAGCTGTCATGCCGGTTGACTAAGGTGCGCCATTTCCAATCCACCGGACATCTTCCATGACTCGCACGCATCTGCGACAGGGCGTTCCCGCACGCACCCTGGGCGCCCTCCTCGCCGCATCCCTGCTGCTCCACGGCTGCTCCGGCAGCGGCGATGGCAACAGCGCGCCGCCCGAATCCGCGACCGCCCAGCTGACCATCCTGGAGACCACCGACCTCCACGCCAACGTCCTCAGCTACGACTACTTCAAGCTGGCCGAAGACAAGTCGGTGGGCTTCGAACGCACCGCCACGCTGATCCGCCAGGCCCGCAGCGACTTCCCGAACACCCTCTTGATCGACAACGGCGACACCATCCAGGGCACCGCCCTGGCCGACTATCAGGCCCTGGTCTCGCCCGTCAGCTGCAGCCAGAAGCTGGCCACCTACAAGGCCATGGACAGCCTCGGCTACGACGCCGGCACCCTCGGCAACCACGAGTTCAACTACGGCCTGCCCTACCTGGCACAGGTGACCGGTGCCAAATTCAATGTGGACGGCATGGCCGCCGTGTCCAGCCAGCCCAGCTGTGCCGGCCCGGACTTCCCGCTGGTCCTGTCCAACGTCACCAGCAAGAAGGATGGCCAGACCCTCTACAAGCCCTATGTGATCCTGACCCGCAAGATCAAGGGCAAGGACAAGGACGGCAAGGACATCGAGAGCACGGTGAAGGTGGCGGTGATCGGTTTCACTCCGCCCCCCATCCTGTCCTGGGACAAGCGCTGGCTGGATGGCAAGGTGGACGTGCAGGGCGTGGTCGAGGCCGCGCAGAAGTATGTGCCGATGGCCCGCGCCGACGGCGCCGACCTGGTCATCGCCGCCTCCCACGGCGGCTACGAGTCGCGCAGCTACTCGGCCACCATGGAGAACGCCAACTACCATCTGGCCAAGGTGGCCGGCATCGACGGGATCCTGATGGGCCACTCCCACAACGAGTTCCCCAACGCCGCCTGCGCCACCAGCGACTGCAATGCCAGCGGCGTGGACAAGGTGAAGGGCACCCTGCACGGCGTGCCCGCGGTGATGCCCAGCTACTGGGGCAAGGCCCTGGGGGTGATCAACTACAGCCTGGTGGTGAAGAACGGCAAGTGGACCATCGACACCAGCAAGACCCAGGTCAGCCTGCGCAAGACCCTGCTCGACGCCACAGCCAAGACCTACGCCGCGGTGGATCCCACCATTGCCGCCGCGGTCAGGACGGAGCATGAGTCGGCGATAACCTACGTGAAGACACCGATCGGCCAGTCGGACTTCAACCTGTCGTCCTACTTCGCGGACGTGGGCGACGTCTCGGCCATCCAGGTGGTGAACGCCGCCCAGGCCGACTACGTGAGCAAGTACGTGGCCGCCAACCTGCCGGCCTACAAGAACCTGCCGGTGCTGTCGGTCAGTGCCCCCTTCAAGAGCGGCTTCGCCGGCGGCTCCGACTTCACCGATGTGAAGGCCGGAAGCATCGCCATCAACAACGCCGCCGACCTCTACCTCTACCCGAACACGGTGTACGCGGTGAAGGTCACCGGCGCCGGCATCAAGGCCTGGCTGGAAAAGGCCGCCGAACGCTTCAACCAGATCAACCCGGCCCTCACCACCGAGCAGCCCCTGATCTCCACCTTCCCGGGCTACAACTTCGACGTGTTCACCTCGGCGGACGTGAGCTACGAGATCGACGTGACCCAGGCCAAGGGCAGTCGCATCCGTAACCTGAGCTACAAGGGCACGCCCATCGACGCCGCGGCGGAGTTCATCATCGCCACCAACAACTACCGGGGCTCCGGCGGTGGCGGTTTCCCGGGCCTGGATGGAAGCAACGTGATCTACGCCTCCCCCGACGCCAACCGGGACGTGCTCATCGAGTACATCAAGGCGCGCAAGAACCTGAACCTGACCACCGACGGGTCCGCCCGCAGCTGGCGCTTCACCAAGGTGACGACCGCAGGTCCGGTGAGCTTCAAGTCGGCCAGCGGCAAGCTGGCCACGGCCCAAGCCCTGGGCCTTGGCAACATCAGCGTGATCAGTGATGACGACGGCTCCGGCAAGGGCCTGGGCATCTACGCCATCGATCTGTCCAAGTAAGCAGCATCACGGGCTCCCGCGCCTGCGGGAGCCCGCTATCTACCCCTCAGCGGAATTTCACACCGACCGCCGGATCGCCCGGCAGGCCCGCGTACTTCACCACCACCGCCATGCCGGCCTTCGGCGCCAGGAGCTTGCTGAAGGAGCCCAGCGACAGCAGGTCGCCCCGCCTCAGCGGCGTACCGGCCGCGGCCAGATCCCGTGCCAGCCATGCCGCGGCATTGAGCGGATTGCCCAGGGTCGCGCTGCCCTTACCCGTGTCCAGCACGGCCCCCGCCCCATCCGAGACCGTCACCGTCATGCTGGCGAAGGCCTCGGCCAACTCCGGGCTGGCCTTGACCGGGACGGCCTTGCCCACCACTCCGGCGCGGGCCCCCACATTGATCATGGCCAGCATCGGCCCGCCGAGCCGGGACGGATCGTCGACCATCAGGTCCGGCAGCTCGATGAAAGGCGCGTAGCGCTTGAGCGCCTTCAAGGCTGCCAGGGGCGTCTGTGCCCTGGCCAGGGCCTGAGGGTCGGCCACTTCAACCAGCAGATCCGCCTCCAAGACGGGACGGGTGCCATAGCCAGCCGGCAGCTCCGCCCCATCGCTCACCAGCATGTTCTTGAACAGGGTGCCGCGCAGGGGCGCATCGTGATTAAAGCGCTTCTGCACCGCCGGATTGGTGAGCCCTGCCTTGTAGCCAGCACGCTCCCCGTAGGCCTGCTCCAGGTAACGGACCACCTTGTCCCGCCCGCACAGGCCGTCCGCCATGTTCATGTCGCCCGCCGGGCGCGGCACCGGCTGGCGGGCGACGATGGCGGCGGCGACGGCGGCCGCCTCGAGATCGGTGGGACAGGCGGCCTGAGCCGCGCCGGCCAGGGTGGTGGAAAGCAGGCAGAAGGCAGCAAGGCGGTGCATCGGACGTCTCCTCGATGTGATCTTGTCATGGGGCAGGAGCCCGCGGGCATCTTACCCCGCGGCCTGGAGCTCCAGCACAACAAAAACCCCCGCGCGGCCAGGCCGGTCGGGGGTTTTTACATCCGGACAGGCCGTTGGACGGCCCGCCAGGAGACTTGCGGTACGGCTTGCGGCAGGACGCCGGTCAGCCCTTGGCGTGGGCGGCCAGCTTCAGCCAGGTATCGACCACCGTATCCGGGTTCAGGGAGATGGTCTGGATGCCTTCGTCCATCAGCCACTCGGCGAAGTCAGCGTGGTCGGAAGGACCCTGGCCGCAGATGCCGACATACTTGCCCAGCTTGTTGGCGCCGTTGATGGCCATGGACAGCAGCTGCTTGACGGCCGGATCGCGCTCGTCGAAGGCATGGGCCACCAGGCCGGAGTCGCGGTCCAGGCCCAGGGTCAGCTGGGTCAGGTCGTTGGAGCCGATGGAGAAGCCGTCGAAGTGCTGCAGGAACTGCTCAGCCAGCAGCGCGTTGGACGGGATCTCGCACATCATGATGAGCTTGAGGTCGTTCTCGCCCTGCTTCAGGCCATGCTCGGCCAGCAGATCGACAACGCCCTTGGCCTCTTCCACGTTACGCACGAAGGGCACCATCAGCTGCACGTTGGTCAGGCCGAGTTCGTTGCGCACCTTCTTCATGGCTGCGCATTCCATCTCGAAGCAGTCGCGGAAGCTGTGGGCAATGTAGCGGGAGGCGCCACGGAAACCCAGCATGGGGTTTTCTTCTTCCGGCTCGTAGATCTCGCCGCCCAGCAGCTTGCGGTACTCGTTGGACTTGAAGTCGGACAGACGCACGATCACGGGCTTCGGATAGAAGGCCGCGGCGATGGTGGCAACGCCTTCCACCAGCTTCTCGATGAAGAACTGCTTCGGCGTGGCATAGCCGCGGGAGCGGCGGGTGATCTCGGCGCGCAGGCTGGCCGGCACCTGGTTGATCTCGAGGATCGCCTTCGGGTGGATGCCGATCATGTTGTTGATCACGAACTCGAGGCGGGCCAGGCCCACACCGGCGTTCGGGATCTGGGCGAATTCGAAGGCCAGCTCCGGGTTGCCCACGTTCATCATGATCTTCACCGGGATGTCGGGCAGGTTGCCCATGTCGGTGGTGACCACTTCGAAGTCCAGCTTGCCACGGTACACATAGCCGGTATCGCCTTCGGCGCAGGACACGGTGGCTTCGTCGTTCTCTTCCAGCACCTCGGTGGCGTTGCCGCAACCGACGATGGCGGGGATGCCCAGCTCACGGGCGATGATCGCCGCGTGGCAGGTACGGCCGCCGCGGTTGGTGACGATGGCGGCAGCGCGCTTCATCACCGGTTCCCAGTTCGGGTCGGTCATGTCGGTGACCAGGATGTCGCCAGCCTTGACGCGGTCCATCTCGGAGGCGTCCTTGACGATGCGGACCTGGCCGGCACCGATCTTCTGGCCGATGGCACGGCCGTGGGTCAGGGACTTGCCGTACTGCTTGAGGCGGTACTTTTCCATCACGTGGCCGGACTGCTGGCTCTTCACGGTCTCAGGACGGGCTTGCAGGATGTACAGCTTGCCGTCGTCACCGCTCTTGCCCCACTCGATGTCCATCGGACGGCCGTAGTGCTTTTCGATGATCATCGCGTAGCGGCCCAGCTCCAGCACGTCCTCGTCGGTCAGCGAGTACACGTTGCGGTCAGCCTCGGCCACATCGATGGTGCGGGTGGACTTGCCGGCTTCCTTCTTGTCGGCAAAGACCATCTTGATCAGCTTGGAGCCCAGGTTGCGGCGGATCACGGCCGGTTTGCCCTGGGCCAGGGTGGCCTTGTGCACGTAGAACTCATCGGGGTTCACGGCGCCCTGCACAACGGTCTCACCCAGGCCGTAGGAGGCGGTGATGAAGACCACGCCGTCGAAGCCGGATTCGGTGTCCATGGTGAACATCACGCCCGAGGCGCCGATGTCGGAGCGGACCATGCGCTGCACGCCGGCGGACAGGGCCACCTCGGCGTGGGTGAAGCCCTTGTGCACGCGGTAGGCGATGGCACGGTCGTTGTACAGGGACGCGAAAACTTCCTTGATGGCGTGGAGGATGTTCTCGTAGCCGTGGATGTTCAGGAAGGACTCCTGCTGGCCCGCAAAGGAGGCATCCGGCAGGTCTTCCGCAGTGGCGGAGGAGCGCACGGCGAAGCTGCCCTCGCCTTCGGCGGTGAGCTTCTCGTAAGCGGTCTTGATCTCGGCTTCGAGCTCGGCCGGGAAGGGGGTGTCGACGATCCACTGGCGGATCTGGGTGCCGGTGCGCGCCAGGGCGACCACATCATCCACGTCCAGGCTTTCCAGTGCGGCGCTGATGCGCTCGGCGAGGCCCTGGTGGGACAGGAACTGGCGGTAAGCATCGGCAGTGGTGGCGAAGCCGCCCGGCACACGCACGCTGGCGGGCAGCTGGCTGATCATTTCACCGAGGGACGCGTTCTTTCCGCCGACCTGCTCCACATCGGACATGCGCAGCTCTTGGAAAGGAATGACATTACGGGACATGGGATCTTCCTGGGAAATAAGGGAAAAAGTGCAAAGCGTTGAATATTATTGTTGGGGCGTATTGTAAGTGGTTTGCTGCTCCGCCGCATGCAGGGTTTATCCTAACGTCGCTGCGACAGGAGGCCGCGTCGAACCGGTCACGGATCGGCAACTTCCTGCCGGCCCAGCCCCCGGCCCAAAGGCCGGAATGGGATAAGATGTGGAGCCGGCGCATCCCTCCGCGCCCAAGATCCGTTAATTCCCTGTTGGCACGCCCATGACCCAGACCCGCCCCGTTTTCTTCATTTCCGACGGCACTGGCATCACCGCCGAAACCCTTGGCCACAGCCTGCTGGCCCAGTTTCCGGAAACCCGCTTCCGTAACCACCGCCTGCCCTTCGTCGACACGCCCGAGAAGGCCCGCGACTGTGCCCTGCGGATCCGGGATGCGGCAGTGGAGAGCGGCACCCGGCCGATCGTCTTCAACACCCTGGTGAATCCGGAAGCGGTGGCGGCCCTCAAGGAAGTGGACGCCCTCTTCCTCGACCTCTTCGAGAAGTTCATCGAACCCCTGGAGAGCGAACTCGGCCAGCGCTCCACCCACGCTGCCGGGCGTTTCCACGGCATCGCCGACAGCCAGGACTACAAGAAGCGCATCGAGGCCATCAACTTCACGCTGGCCCATGATGACGGCGTCTCCCACTCCGACCTGGAAGAGGCCGATGTGATCCTGGTGGGCGTCAGCCGTTCGGGCAAGACCCCCACCAGCCTGTACCTCGCCATGCAGTTCGGCATCAAGGCGGCCAACTACCCCCTGATCCCCGAAGACTTCGAGCGCAACAAGCTGCCGGTCGAACTGACCCGCCACCGGAACAAGCTTTTCGGCCTGACCATCAGCCCCGACCGCCTCTCGCAGATCCGCCAGGAGCGCCGTCCCAACAGCCGCTACGCATCCCTCGACAACTGCTTCGGCGAGATCGAGGCGGCCCAGCGCATGATGAAGCGCGAGGGCATCAAGTGGCTGGACTCCACCGCCAAGTCGATCGAAGAGATCTCTACCATCATCCTGCAGGAAGTCCGCCTGGACCCTTCTTCCTATTGACCGGGAGGCGGGAATCCCCGCCTCGCCCTGCCTGTCCAAACCTCAACAACAAGGAGAGCCCCCGATGAAACGCAATCGCCTCGGGCGCCGCGGTGGTCTGCCGCGGGACGCCGAACAGCTCCTGTGGCTCGCCAACGGTCTTGCCGATTCCAGCAGCCGTGCTGAAGACCACTTCTGGGATCAGCGCCTCGCCGACGCCGTGGACGGCCTGCTCAGCGCGGAAGACGAAGACGCCCTCACTACCGCCCTCGACCACCTGGGCTCGGCCACCGGCAGCGTGCACGCCTACGACGAGCTGGCCGACATGATCGAATCCCGCGCCGAGGGCGCGCTCAAGTCGGATGCCCAGCATGATGTGCTGCTGATCGCCGCGCCGGTCATGGCCTGGTCGCGCTACCGCATCCCCGCAGCCCCCATCGCCGCCGCCGTGATGGCCAACCTGCGGGTGCATCTCAAAGCCCACGTGCTGGCCTCCGGCGTCAAGCTGGCCCTCGCCGACTTCCTGTTCAGCCCCGACCAGCTGCCCCAGGGCTACTGCGCCACCGCCGACTTCGCGACCCACCTGGGCAAGGCGGCCGAGAGCGACAGCGACCTGCACATCAAGACCGACAACCTGCCCGAGACGGCGCAGTTCCTGTCCGACAACCGCTACCTGCTGGGCGCGGTGATGGTGCCGAAGGGTGCGCCCATCTTCCGCTGGCAGGAAGAGGATTGCAGCCGCGACCAGGCCCTCGAGCAATGGCGCGCCCAGGGTGGCGCCTGCGTCGCCCCGCTGCTCACCGGCTGCGCCTTCGAGGTAGTGCTGCCCAACGCCTACTTCGCCGCCAGCCGGGAAGCCGACAAGACCTCCCGCCCCTACTCCATCCAGGCCTCGGTGGCCTTCCTCAGCACCACCCTGGACACCCCCGCGGCGGGGCTGCGGGCGGTGGTGGCGCCCTTCTTCGAGCGCCAGGTGGAGGAGTTCCGCATCGGCTTCACCCTGCGCAACCAGAACGAGGTGGTGCATGGCGTGGTGTGGCCGCTGCTGGGCGCCGAAGACGAGAGCAGCGAGACCCTCGGCCAGATCGAGGCCACCCTGCGGGCCTGCGGCATCACCGACATCCTGGTTCTCGACAACGAGTTCCCGATGGAATACTGCGACGACTGCGGCGCGCCCATGTACCCCTCGCCCGAAGGCGAAGCGGTGCACGCCGAGCTGCCCGAAGAGCAGGCCGAGCAGATGCCCAAGCACCTCCACTGAGCGCCAGCACGCGCGGACGGGAACATTCCCGGCCGCGCGCCCTCAATCCGGCATCCCCCCACCGGAGCACATCATGACCCGCAAGATCGAAAAGACCGACGCCGAGTGGCGTGCCCAGCTCAGCCCCGAGGAATACCAGGTGGCCCGCCAGAAGGGCACCGAGCGCGCCTTCACCGGCCGCTACTGGGACTGCCACGAGCAGGGCAAGTATGTGTGCGTCTGCTGCGGCGCCGACCTGTTCTCGTCCGAGCACAAGTACGACTCGGGCTGCGGCTGGCCGAGCTTCCACTCCGCCGCCGCCCCGGAGAACGTGGAGGAGGCCGAGGACCGCAGCCATTTCATGCTGCGCACCGAAGTGCTGTGCCGCGACTGCGGCGCCCACCTCGGGCACGTCTTCGAGGATGGCCCGGCCCCCACCGGCCTGCGCTACTGCATCAACTCGGTCTCGGTGAAACTGAAGCAGGACGAGTGATCAGCGACGCATCGCGGCGTAGGTCTGCGACATGAAATCGCGGCGGTAGAGCACCAGCACGATCAGGGTGGTCACCGCCACGAAGGCCCACGGCTGAACAAACCAGAACACCGCCGCCAGCCCGAAGTAGTAAGCCCGGATCCCCCGGTTGAACTCGTCGCCGGCCAGGGAGTTCACCTTGGCGAAGCGCTGGGCATCCTCCTCGGTGCCCTCCCCCGGCGGCGGCGCCGCGCCGATCAGGATGGACAGCATGTTGAACTGCCGCAGAGCCCAGGTGAACTTGAAGTAGGCCACAACGAAAACCAGCAGCAGCAGGATCAGCTTGACCTCCCACAACTCCCTCGACACATGCCGCGCAAACGGCAGGTCGGAGGCCACGTCGATCAGCTTGTCCATGGTGCCGAGCAGGGCG
The DNA here is from genome assembly GCA_937967645.1 of uncultured Zoogloea sp. GTDB lineage: Bacteria > Pseudomonadota > Gammaproteobacteria > Burkholderiales > Rhodocyclaceae > Zoogloea. The sequence goes on along the minus strand of CALBTT010000129.1, from coordinate 1,986 downwards.
AGCAGGCCCGCGATGACGTAGATCGTGGTGTTGGCGTAGAAGGACACGTTCTGCATCAGGTTGCCGATCAGGCCCGAATCGGCCACCCGGACCTCCCGCCGCAACATCTGGCGACCCCACTCCTCGCGGAACCAGTGGCTGGCCCCGAGCAAGCCCCGCATGGTCCCGCCCGGGCCATGCTCCACCGCCCAGCCGTAACCGAACCAGCAGGCCAGAAACCACACCAGGGCCAGCCAGTCCACCGGGCTGAAGGCGGTCAGCCACACCCCCTGCATCAGCGCGCCTCCAGCAGGAAGTCGCGGATCGGAGCAATCTGGGCCGGATCCATCAAGGTCGGCGCATGCCCGACGTCCGGCACTTCGACGAGGCGTGCCTTCGGACCGCGCTGCGTCATGGCCTCGGCCGTCTCCCTGGCCAGCAGGTCGGACTGCGCGCCCCGCAGCACCAGGGTCGGGCAGCGGATCGACTCATAGAGGGGCCACAGATCCACGTCGGTCTGCAGGGGCGCCTTGCGGAAGACCTCCCCCACGCCCGGGTCGTAGCGCATCGCCCAGCCCCCCTCCACCGGGTGGATGGAGGTCTCGGTCAGGTGCCGCCACTGGGCATCGGGAAGATTGCCGAAGGGCACGCTGACCGCCCGGATATAGGCCTCGGCCGCCTCGACGTTCGGGAACACGGGGGCCATCCCCACATACTCACCGATCCGCCGTACCGCTTCGGCGATGATCACCGGCCCCACGTCATTCAGCACCAGGCGCCGGACCGGATTGCCGGGCATGCTCGCCAGCAGCATGCCGATCAGCCCGCCCATGGAGGTGCCGACCCAATGCACCTCGGCCACATCCAGCCGGGCGATGAGCGTGACCATGTCGGCCACGTACTGCGGCAGCTGGTAGTCGTCCTTCACCACCAGCCATTCACTGCGGCCCCGCCCCACCACGTCCGGGCAGATGACCCGGTACTCGCCGGCCATGGCCCGCGCCAGATCGTCGAAATCCCGACCGTTGCGGGTCAGGCCATGCACGCACACCAGCACCCGGGGATTGGCCGGGTCGCCCCACTCCGTGTAGGCCATGCGGTGCAGGCCATGGGGACCGCAGCACTGGACGTCCCGCTGGCGCGGCTCGGCGAGGGCGAGTGAATCCTGGACGGAAGAAGGGAGGCTCATGGGCAGACCGGCAAAAACACAAGGATGGGGCCAAGGATAGCATCGCCACAGGCCGCGCCCCTCACCGACCATGCCAGTAGCGGGGTGCCTGCTCACGCTCCGCCACGGGCGCCTGCACCCGGGGCCCCAACTCGAAGGACACGGCCCCGGTCAGATCGGTGCGCAACAGGCCTGCGCCACTCGCCTCCCAACGCGCCCAGACGTCCGGAGCCGGATGCCGGAAGCGGTTGCGGTAGCCCACCGGAAAAATCACCCAGCGCGGCGCTGTCGCCGCAATGAAGGCGGCCGTGGAGGACGTCCGGCTGCCATGGTGGGGCGCCAGGACGAACTCGCTGGCCATGGCAGCGCCTTCCCGGGCGAGGATCCGGGACTCGGACGGCGCCTCGATGTCCGAGCTCAGCAAGGCCTTGCGGCCGCCGGCCTCCACCTGCAGCACACAGGTCGCCTCATTCCCGGCCCGGCCCTCGCCCACCGGGTCGGCCGGGTGCAGGACGCGGAAGCGCACCCCGTCCCAGTCCCAGCCCTGACCGGCCGCACAAGCCTCGGCCCGCTGACCTGCGATCAGGCGCAGCGGATGGTTGTAGGGCAGCGAGGCCAACACCCGGGCCACCGGCAAGCCGGCCAGCACGGATTCGGCCCCGCCGGCGTGGTCCTGGTCCTGGTGGCTCACCACCAGCGCGTCCAGCCGCCGCACCCCCACGGCCCGCAGGTAGGGCAGCAGGATCCGTTCGCCGCTGTTGGCATCCGCCGAGAACGCAGGCCCCGTAGATCGGAAGAGCGTCGTGTAGGGAAAGAGTGTAAATCTCGGTGGTCGCCGT
>CALBTT010000128.1 GCA_937967645.1 uncultured Zoogloea sp. | reverse complement strand
ACCACCGAGATCTACACTCTTTCCCTACACGACGCTCTTCCGATCTCGGGCGACCCAAGGATCACGGAGTTGGTCGTGCATTGCCACGCTGGCCAACGGCGATCAGCGGCGGTGGCGAAGTTCGCAAGCGAGATGTTCGGTGCGAGCTTCGATCACGGCTACGAGGGCTACAACCGGACGGTATATGCCCTCCTGAAAGACCCCGAGCAGTTCGAGCGTCCCCGCCCACGGGGGAGGCTGCGTGGTTTTCTGCGGTTTCTCTCAGGAAATAGAGATACTGAAAATCAAATTTCTAACAGGAGATGACACGCGAATGATAAAATCTCACGTCGGTAAACGAGAGCCGTTTCAAACGGCCTCCAACGTGAGAGGTGAAAGGTATGCAATACACGTCGTACAAGGCCATCAACGCTTCGCCCGAGTCTCAGGCCCAGTTCCTGAGCAGCGTGCGCGAGGGCTACGAGGCCCACACGCAGGGCAACGACAGGCCCTATCCGCTGCATGAGTACATGCGCCGGAACATCGAGGTCGGCGGCGAGCCGTTCAGTCAGGTCAAGCACCTGATCGCCCTCGAAAATGACTCCTACGACTGGGATTTGGACGAGACTCCGGTCGCGGTGCGCAAGTCGCTTGCCGAGAGCGCCGAGGCGCTGCACCAGATCGAGCGCGGCTACGACGTGCCGCACTTCATCACCGGCTTCGAGTCGATGGTCAACGACCTGAAAGAGCAGGGCGTGATCCTCGACAACGAGCGCAAGTTCGAGCCGAAGCTGGCTCGCGAGGACAACGTGACGGCCGACTTCGGCCTGTGACCGGAGGGCTTGGCCGATGTTGATGAGCGAACAGACGTACCTCACGGCTTCGGCGAAGCCGGGTCGATTGCTTCGCTCGGCCGTCATCTACATGGCGGCTGGGTGGAGCGGCTTTTTCGTGATGGGCGTGGAGCTTCTGGGCGGACGCCTGCTGTCGCCCTTCTTTGGCAGCAGCATCTTCGTGTGGGGTGGGATCATCGCGGTGTTCATGACGTGCCTGTCGGCCGGGTATCTGGCTGGTGGGCAGTTGTCGATGAGGGCACCGTCTCTTGCCATGCTGGGGGCACTGCTGATGGGTGCAGGCGTGCTGGGCCTGCCCATCATCGCCGTGGGCACACCTGTGCTCGAATGGCTGTCCTACGCCGTCCCTGATCCCCGCTACGGGTCGCTGGCCGGGGCGCTGTTGCTCTTCGGTGCGACCACGGTGGTGTCGGGGATGATCTCGCCGTATGCCGTGCGCCTGCTGATCGCAGACCTGAACCAGTCCGGCCGGTCGGCCGGGGTGCTGTACTTCGTCTCGACGCTGGGATCAGCGGCCGGAACGATCCTGACCTCGTTCTACTTCGTGCTGTACCTCGAACTGAACACCATCATCCTGTCGATGATCGGTGTGTCGCTCTCGCTGGGGTGCCTGCTGATGGTTTTCGGCCGGAGGCGTGCGTGAGGTGGCGTGCGGCTGTGGCCGCGCTGATCGCGGCAGCGAGCGTTTCAGCGCACGCGGCCTATGACCGGAGCAAGCTGCATCCGGTCTATCAGGAGAAGTCGCTGTACCGGAACATCCTCGTGCTCGAAGGTGGCGGCTATCGCTGCATCACCTTCGGCCGCTACCACGGCGAGCAAAGCTGCATCGAGCTTGCGCAGCCGGGGCGGCTGGTGATCCCGTACACGAAAGGGCTGTTCTCGGGCTTCTACGCCGTCTCAGCGCCTCGCCGGGTGCTGGTGGTAGGGCTGGGTGGCGGCGTGCTGCCTCGGGCGATCAGAGACGCCTTCCCGCAGGTCGAGATCGACAGCGTTGAACTCGATCCGGCCGTGGCCCGCGTGGCGGTGTCGCACTTCGGCTTCAAGGCCGACGAGCGGTCGCGGGTCTACGTCGATGACGGGCGCGTGTTCGTGCGCAAGCAGAAGCGCGCCGGGGTGCGCTACGACCTCATCCTGATGGATGCCTTCGAGAAGGACTACATCCCCGAGCACATGCTGACGCGGGAGTTTCTGTCCGAGGTGCGCTCGATCCTGCAACCGGGCGGCGTGGTGGCTTCCAACACGTTCGCCGATGGTGAGTTGCAGGCGTTGGAGGCAGCGACCTACCAGTCGGTGTTCGGTGCTGTGGTCGATGTCGAGATGGATGGGGGCAACCGCATCATCTTGGCCGGGCGCGATGGCTTGCCGTCGATGCAGGCGATGGCGGCCACGGCTGCGTCGCTGGATGCCCGGATCACGCCCTTGGGCTTCGACTCGGGCTACCTGTTGCCGCGCTTCAAGCCGCAGCAGCCCATCAAGGGTGTGCGCGTGCTGACGGATCAGTTCGCGCCGTCGAACCTGCTCCTGCGTCTGCGGCACTGAACTTGCCGGGGTAGGGCGCTGAAACGCTCGCGCAGCGGGAGTGTTTCAGCGCACGCTTCCGAGGGCGCGGGTGTTCACTGCGGCAGGCACCCACGAGATGATCTCCGTGAGGGCCTGCGTGGCGCGCTCGTTCGCCTCGTCGGCGGTCTTGAGCAGTTCGTCGAGGCGGGTCTTGTTGTCACGTCCCAGCGAGGTGTCCACGAAGCGGGCGTGGTGCGCCTTGACGACGTAGTGGCACTGGCGAAGCTGCAACACGGCTTCGCGGCAGCGATCTATAACGGCGAAGGTGATCTGCTCCTTGGCCGTGAGCACGTTGTCGAGGAATTTGCCTTTGTTGGTGCAGGTCTGGGCCTGCTGCTCCATCTCCTTCAATGCAGGGAAGAAGGCGTCTTTATCTTCTTTGTTGTTGTCCGACATGGGGTAATCCTTTTCGCGTAATTCGTCCTATCGTTGGTATCGGTAATTGCAACAAAAAGTTTAGGAATTCGCATGAAGAAAACCAAGGACGGCGAGGAATGTGCCGCAGAGTTCGGCCGCAGGAAGAAGGCGTGGCTGTGGATCGCGATACCGGCCGCCGTCGCGTTGCTGCTGTCGATCATCACGACCGAGGCCAGCGGCGGGGTGTTCGTGTTGCAGGTGGCCGGGCTGGTGATGTTGGTGGCATTCACGGCCGCATCCATCGTGCTCTGCCGGTGCCCTCACTGCGGCAAGTTCGTGCTCGACAAGAAGGACTTGGTGCCGGGCTGGGGCTTGAAGCGGTGCCCGCATTGCGACGCGCCGCTGCGCGAGCGGCGGTAGGCGGGTTCTCGCACCACTGGCGCGAGTTTTCGGGTGGTCAGACGAGCAGCCGAGCCGCCGTGGCGCGCACGCGCTTGGCGAGGGCCTTGAGGCTGTCGTCGGAGACGAAGCCGATGAGCGGAATCCACCAGCCGGGGATGCGCTCGTCGATCCGAGTGACCCACTCGTGATCGCAGCGCGGGATGCGCGGAGGCTGGTCGTTGGGCATCGCGTCGCACATCCCAGCGAAGCTGCGCTGCTTGACGTGATCGGGGCAGTCGGGGTGAAACCGGACGCCGATCTTGTGTTGGTGGCAGCGGATCATGTCGGTGTGCGTGACCCGCGCTGTGATCTGAAATAGTCCAGCGTCCGATCCAGCGAGGCGATGCGTTCGAGCAGCGCTCGCCGGTCGGCCGTCACATGCTCGAAGATGCGACGGGCCACTTCCTCGGGTGGGCCGTCGATGGTGATGCAGGGATGCAGACCGCATAGGAGCGACAGGGCCTGCTCGTGCTGCGCGAGCAGTTCAGCGTGCGTGGGCTGGGTGTCGCTCATGTCGGTGTCAGTCGGCGATGTAGATGTCTTTCGGGAACCACTGGGCAGCATGACGCTTGCGGCGCTTCATCAGGTCGCGCAGCAAGTAGCTGGGCCAGTAGTGCGATTCCCGGCTGTAGCGGAGGCGTTCGTCGTGCTGACGCAGGAACTCGCCCGCCTCGGCCGGGCGCAGGCCAGAGGCGATCAGGTGCCGCCTGATGCGGTTGCGTGAGATCACCGGCCGGTCTTTGAGCATGTAGTCGAGGTTGGTGATGGTCGCGTTGTCCGGGCACTGCGGGCGCAGCCAGCCCGGAACCTCGCCTTGGGTGGAGAGGTTGCACACAAGGGGAGGGCGGCTCGTGTCGATCCAATCGACCCGGAAGGCTTCGCCGTAGAAGCCCATGCCGATCCCCAGTTCGTGTGCGGCGTAGTGCCAGCCGTTCGCGACGATGGAGAGGCCCTTCTGGCGCTCCATGAGGTCAAGCCAGAAGGTGCGGTTGCGCTGGATCGCGGCGGCCTTTTCCGCCTCGATCTCGGCCTCGGTGACGCCATCAGCAGAGAAGGCGACAACCTGACGCCATCCGGCTTCCCAGTCGGCTTCGGTAAAGCCGTCATGGAAGCAGAAGCCGGAGGTATCGGTCAGGCAGTGGCGTGCTTCGAGGGTGTTGTCGTTGCGGTGAATCTCGACGAAGAACCGAGACTGCTGCGGCACGCGGGCGAGCACGCGGGCGCTGGTTGCGGAGGTGGTGAGGTTCATGCGTTGCGCTCCTTCGACTTGATGACGATGAGCGTGTCCCACGGGAACCACTGGCGGCCGTGCCGCTTGTGGTGCCGCAAGATCGGAAGAGCACACGTCTGAACTCCAGTCACGAATCACCATCT
>CALBTT010000127.1 GCA_937967645.1 uncultured Zoogloea sp. | reverse complement strand
AGCCAGGCGGAGAGGGACAGCAGGATCGTGGTCTGCAGGCCGGACAGCATCCAGCTGAGATAGCTTCCGTCACCGGAGGCCGCGGGGCTCAGGAAGATGCCCCAGTTCCATTGGTAACTCATGGTGGTCGGTTCCTTTTCTTGTAGGTGCGACTTCCGTCGCCCTTGGACGTTGGTCCATCACCGCGGGCCTTTGTAGGGGCGGCTTTAGCCGCCCGCAGGTACTTGATCGAAGTCCGCGGGCGGCTGAAGCCGCCCCTACAGGCCCCTACACTGCGATCAATACTCCATGAACATGCGCTGCAGTTCCTTGGTGTCGTTGGTCTTGGTCAGGGCCACCGAGGCCAGGATGCGGGCCTTCTGCGGATTGAGGTCGTGGGAGACCACCCAGTCGTACTTGTCGTCCGGCTGCTCGGCGTTGCGCAGCACGAAGCCGCCGCCGACCACGCGGGAGGAGCGGATGATCTGCACGCCCTTGCCGCGCAGTTCCTGCAGAGCCGGCACCACCGCGCCGCTCACCGAGCCGTTGCCGGTGCCGGCATGGATCAGGGCGCGGGCGCCGCCTTCGGCGAAGGCCTTGTAGGCGGTGGGGGTGGCGTTGCCGTAGCCGTAGGCGATGTCCACCGGGGCCAGCTTGTCGAGCGTGTCGATGTTGAACTCGGTGCCGGTGGTGTGGCGCTTGGCCGGGGCGCGGAACCAGTAGGTCTTGCCTTCGACGATCATGCCCAGCGGGCCCCAGGGGCTCTTGAAGGCTTCGGTCTTGATGTTGACCGTCTTGCTCACGTCACGGCCGGTGTGGATCTCGTCGTTCATGGTGACCAGCACACCCTTGCCGGCGGCGTCCTTGGCGGCGGCCACGGCCACGGCGTTGTACAGGTTGAGCATGCCGTCGGCCGACATGGCGGTGCCCGGGCGCATGGAACCCACCACCACAACCGGCTTGTCGGTCTTGAGCACCAGGTTCAGGAAGTAGGCGGTCTCTTCCAGGGTGTCGGTACCGTGGGTGATCACGATGCCGTCCACGTCAGCCTGGCGGGCCAGGGCGGCGACGCGCTTGCCGAGGGTGATCAGGTGTTCGTTGGTGAAGCTCTCGGAGGCGATCTGGAAGACCTGGTCGCCACGCACGTCGGCCAGGTTCTTGAGTTCCGGCACGCCGGCGATGAGCTTGTCCACCGGCACCTTGGCGGCCTGGTAGGTGGCGCTGTTGGCGACGCTGGCGCCAGCCCCGGCGATGGTGCCGCCGGTGGCCAGGATGACGACGCGGGCCTTGTCCTCGGCATGCACGGCAAAGCTGCCGGCGAGACCGGCGGCGAGCAGACAGGACAGGGCGACGGGGCGGATGCGGAAGAGGGTCATGATCGGATTCCTTTGCGTGTGTGGGGGGGGCGATCAGAAGTTGTGGCGGATGCCAAGCGCGACGGAGCTGTTGTCCAGGCCGGGAGCGGTGCCGAGGAAGCTGTAGGCACCGCCGCCACCGGTGCGCTTGGCGGCGTCGTTGTCGATCTTGGTGTAGTAGGTATAGAGCTTGGTGCGCTTGGACAGGTTGTAGTTGTAGGCCAGGGTGTACTGGGCGGCGGCGGTGTCGTTGGTGCCGCTGTAGTCGCCGGCGCGGCCGTAGTTGGCGTGGAACTCATGGGGGCCCATCGGCACCATGGCCGAGACGCGCCAGTAATTGCGGGTCATGTCCTCGGTGAGGGTGCTGCGCTTGGAGCGCTCGAACAGGCCGCCGATCACCACCGGGCCGAAGTTGTAGGCACCGCCGGCGGTGACCGCCCGGTCGTTGTTGAAACGCACGCTGGTGCCGGTGCTGTCCAGGTTGGTGGTGTTCTGGGTGGACGCGTAGCTGACGGCGGCGTGCAGCGGGCCGGCGTCGTAGCTGGTCACCAGGCCCAGGTTGTGGGGCGTGCGGGTGGAGCCGCTGGCGGCGGGCTCTTCGGCCAGCAGGGCGTAGGTGGCGTCGAAGGTGAAGCCGGCGAGCTTCGGGCTGGTGTACCAGATCTGGTTGTTCATGCGCCCGCCGGCGGCATTGGAGTTGCCGAAAATGGCCGACGACAGCAGCGCATCCGAGGAGGTGCCGGTGTCGTGGTTGTGCATGCTGATGTAGTCGTACAGGGCGTAGTAGATGGGGCCCAGGGAGCGGCCCAGGCGCAGGGTGCCCTGCTGGGTGCGCAGGCCGACCCAGCTGTCGCGGGTGGCCAGGGGTGTGCTCGAGTCGCTGCCATCGACGCGGATACGGCTCTCGATCTGGTAGATCACCGCCATGCCGCCGCCCAGGTCTTCGGTGCCGCGGAAGCCGATGCGCGAGGCGTTGTCATTGACCATGGTGCGGGAGTGGCCGCCGGAGACGCTGACGTTCTCGAAGGTGGCGTTGAGGCGGCCATAGATCACCACGCCGTCATCGGCGTGGGCGGACAGGCTGGCGAGGGCGGCAAACGTTGCAAGGCTTGCCAGGGTGAGGTGCTGAACAGTCTTCATGTGGGAGGCTCCGCTGGATTTGTGTTTATGGAGGGGGGGTTACTCAAAGGCCTTGTCGTTGGGCGCCTTGAACAATTTCTGCATGGAGTCGGAGAGGGGGAAGTTGAGGTTCAGGCCCTTGGGGGGGATGGGTTGGGTGAACCACTTCTTGTAGATGGCCTCGGCCTCGCCGGAGGTCATGGCCTTGGCGAGGGCGGTGTCGACGAGCTTCTTGAAGCCCGGATCGTCCTTTCTCATCATGCAGCCGTAGGCCTCGAAGCTCTGGGGCGTGCCGGTGACGACCCAGTCGGCGGGTCGCTTGGCCTTGGCCATTTCGCCGTAGAGGAGGGCATCGTCCATCATGAAGGCGACGGCGCGGCCGGTCTCGAGGGTGAGGAAGGACTCGCCGTGGTCCTTGGCGGAGATGATGTTCATGCCGAGCTTCTTCTCTTCGTTCATCTTGCGGATGAGGCGCTCGGAGGTGGTGCCGGCGGTGGTGACGACGTTTTTGCCGGCGAGGTCAGGGAAGTCCTTGATGCCGGATTCCTTCTTGGTCATCAGGCGGGTGCCGATGATGAATATCGTGTTGGAGAAGGCGACCTGGCGGGCACGCTCGGCGTTGTGGGTGGTGGAGCCGCACTCGATGTCGACGGTGCCGTTCTGGACGAGGGGGATGCGGTTCTGTGAGGTGACGGGGGTGAGCTTGACGGCGAGGGCGGGGAGCTTGAGTTCGGCCTTGACGGCATCGACGACCTTGAGCATGAGCTCCTGGGAGTAGCCGACGACCTGCTGCTTGTCGTCGTAGTAGGAGAAGGGGATGGAGGACTCCCGGTGTCCCAGCGCGATGGTGCCGCTGTCCTTGATCTTCTTCAGGGTGGGCGACTCCTGGGCCAGTGCCGGCTGGGCAAGGCCGGCGAGGATCAGACAGGTGGCGGCGAGCTTGAACGGGGTACGCATGGTGCTGGACTCCTGCAAGGGTTGAGGACGTTGGGTGCCTGGGCGTCGGCTGTCCTTTACATTGCAGAGCGCGTGCCAGCCCGATAAGGGGCCGAGCCGAATTTCAAGTCATTGATTTTTATGGAGGTGGGGGCGGGTGCCAGCGGCGCGGCGTTCGGATTTCCGGATATGCCCCGTTATGGGTGGCCGGATTTCCGTTCGGAATGCCGAACGGGGCGGGGTCGCGCGGGGCTGTTAAAATGCCGGTCTCAGACTTTCGATCGGCTCAACGAACCGCCATGACCCAGACCCTGCTCACCCTTGTCCGCCCTGACGACTGGCACCTGCATGTGCGCGACGGCGCCGCCCTGGCTGCCGTGGTGCCCGACACCGCCCGCCGCTTCGGCCGGGCGCTGATCATGCCCAACCTCAAGCCGCCGGTGACCTCGGTGGAGCAGGCCGCCGCCTACCGGGCGCGCATCCAGGCCGCCGTGCCGGCGGGGCTCAAGTTCGATCCGCTGATGACGTTGTATCTCACCGACAGCCTCAAGCCCGAAGAGATCGACAAGGCCGCCGCCAGCGGCTTTATCCCCGCCGCCAAGCTCTATCCGGCGGGCGCGACGACCAACTCGGATGCGGGCGTCACCGACATCGCCAAGGTGTATCCCGTTCTCGAACGGATGGCGGAAACGGGCCTGGCCCTGTGTGTTCATGGAGAAGTGACCCATGCTGACGTGGATATCTTTGATCGCGAGCGTGTCTTTATCGATCGCGTGCTGGCGCCGCTTGCAGCGCGCTACCCGACCCTGCGCATTGTCTTCGAGCACATCACGACGGCCGATGCGGCGCAGTTCGTGAACGACAGCGGGGCGAACGTGGGCGCCACCATCACGGCCCACCACCTGCTGCTCAACCGCAATGCGATCTTTGCCGGCGGCATCCGCCCGCACCACTATTGCCTGCCGGTGCTCAAGCGCGAGACCCACCGGGAGGCCCTGGTGAAGGCGGCCACCTCCGGTAGCACCAAGTTCTTCCTGGGGACGGACTCCGCCCCCCATGCGAAGACCACCAAGGAAGCGGCCTGCGGCTGCGCCGGCTGCTATACCGCCCATGCCGGCATCGAGCTGTATGCCGAAGCCTTCGAGCAGGCCGGTGCGCTGGACAAGCTCGAGGCCTTCGCTAGCTTCAACGGGCCGGATTTCTACCGCCTGCCGCGCAACGCCGACACCATCACCCTGGTGAAGGAAGACTGGAACGTGCCCGCCGGCCTCGACTACCTGCCGGGGGATCCGCTGGTGCCGTTGCGCGCCGGCGAGACCATCGGCTGGAAACTGGCCTGACCTTCGCTCCCTTTCCGATCCGATCGACGATGCGCCTCTTCTCCATCAAGCCCCTGTTGCTTCTGGCCGTGCTGCCCCTGCTGACGGCCTGCGAATATGAAGGGGCGGCCTTCATCATCAATGGCAACAAGGATGAGAACATCAGCCTGGTGCGGGAGCAGACCTGGTTCTGGAGCAGTGAGGTGAACCAGGCCATCGTCGTGTCGCGCATGCCCACCTGCATGCGCCGCCATGAGATCAAGGCGGGTGTGGCGGGTACGGTGAAGATGGAGGTCTACGAGGCGGGCAGCAGCCTGTGGGCCCTCAAGCAGGGCAAGAGCTGGTATCTGGCGAGCACCGAAAAGTGCGAGTTCCAGCGCTGGACGGAGCCGCCGGATGAACCGCCGGGCCGTCTGGTGGGGACCTTCACCCGCAAGAACGATCAGCTGGAGTTCCTGCCGGCGGACGCGCCCGCCAAGCCGATCAGGTCGGCTGACGAATGAGGCGGCGGCCCAGGCTCGTAAACAGCAGCCCGTAGCCTGCCGCCGCACCCACCGCGTCGGCCAGCAGATCCCACGGATCACCGACCCGGTTGGTGGTGAACACGTGCTGGCACACCTCGATGGCCAGCCCATAGGCCACCAGTCCGCAGAACAGCACCGCCAGTCTGGCCGGCCACCCCTTTCCGCCCAGCAGCATCAACACCACGAAGGCGCCGGTGTGTTCCACCTTGTCCTGGAAGGAGAACACCGTGATCGCCTCCGGCAGGGGGATCATGGCCAGGATGAAGATGGCGATGAGGGCGAGGGCGAAGAGGCTGCGAGCGAAGTGCATGGCGTTGAGCATGAGCGGCATTGGGGTGTTGCGTTGCCGCATTCTAGCCTCCGCGGCCCCGTCCTGAGCAGCCTGGTGAGCTGCGGAAGTGCCTGTGGCCCCGGGGGATCATGTCACGGCGGGCGGTGGTGATTGTTCATATCGCACTGCAGCATTCCTCGGGCATCATGACGACACCGGCGCTGTGCCGGGCCTTGCTTTCCGTCCCCAATGAATGTCCCACTCGATGCCTTCGACCTCCTCGACCAGGGGGTGGCCATCTTCGATGCGCAGCACCAGCTGATTTACCAGAACGCGCCCTTCGTCGCGATTGTGGCGCCGGGGCACAGTCCGTTCCGGGCAGGGTCGAGGCTGTCTCTCGTCCTCGATTGTGTGGCCGCCCAGGGAGGCGGGCAGGCTGAGACGCTGCGCAGCCGGCTGTCCTCGCTGCGCGAGCCGATGGCGGCGGGGGACGAGCGGCAGGTCGAGCTGGTGGGCGAGCGGGGACGTCATCTCTTCATCACGGCCCGTGTCACGGAGAGCGCTACCTTGTTGCTGCAGGTCCGGGACATCACCCTGGAGAGGCGTTCGACGGCCAAGCTCGAGAGTGTCATGAAGGTGGCCGTGTCCACCCTGGCCAATCTCGCCGAATACCGGGATACCGATACCAGCGAACACGTGTTGCGGGTGGCCCGGCTGACCCATGAGATCGCCCGCGAGCTGGCGGGCATGGGCTACCCCGGCGACGCGCTGAGCGCCGATTTTCTGTCCCACGTGGGCACGGCCAGCATGCTGCACGACATCGGCAAGGTGGGCGTGCCCGACAGCATCCTGCTCAAGAACGGCCAGCTCGAGCCGGAGGAGCGGGCCCTCATCCAGCGCCATGCGGAGGACGGCGGCGGCATCCTCAGGAAGGCCAGCCGCCTGCTGCCCGAGAGCCTGCACTTCCGCCTCGCCGCGGAGATCGCCTTTTCCCATCATGAGCGCTGGGACGGTAAGGGCTATCCCAACCAGCTGGCCGGTGAGCAGATCCCCTTGTCTGCGCGCATCGCCTCGGTCGCTGACGTCTTCGACGCCCTTTCTTCGGAGCGTCCCTACAAGGCGGCCTGGCCTCTCGACAAGGTCGAGGACTACATGCGGGAGGGGGCCGGGACCCAGTTCGACCCACGCATCGTTGATGCGTTGTGCAAGGTCCTGGAGATCCGCCGGCGGGCGAGCGACATCCAGTGGTCCTCACTGATGAGCCTGAACGATCCGGTGGTCGATCACGACCACAGCGTGCTGCTCACGCTGATCAACCAGATCTCCCTGGATGCCAATTGCCACGACCAGAGCGCAGTGGAGTTCGTCGTCGACGAACTGGTCGGCTACACGTTGTCGCATTTCGGCCGGGAGGAGCGTCTGCTCGAGCGCAACGGCTATCCCCACCTGCAGGCGCACAAGGAGGTTCACCGCCGCATGGCAGATGAGGTGATCGCCCTGCGTGAGAAGCTCCGCAACAACTTCACGCCAGCTCTGGGCGAAGAGATCTCGCGTTATCTCCGCAACTGGCTGACCAATCACATCCTGATCGAGGACAAGAAGTTCGCCCAGTACCTGGGCCACTGAGGCAGGCTCAGGCCTTCTCGGCCCGTCGCCGCGCGAGCCATTCCCATACCAGTCCGCTGGGCGAGTCCTGGCCGGTCAGAACATATTGCAGGGTGTGGCCGTTGAAGAGGGTCAGGCCCAGTTCCTTGCGTGCCTGCTCGGTGCCGACGAACAGGATCTGGTCACCCAGCTGAAGCTTCTCATGGCCAGCCGGCAGCAGCCGGGCGGCTTGCTCTTCGCGGACGAGGAGCAGGGGGCGGCAGGTCAGGGCCGGACGCTCGGTGACGGGGGCGCGCAACAGCTCGTCCAGGCTGGGCTTGGGCGCCCCACGCATCAGCAGGCGATACACCGAGGGCGCCTGGGCCAGGTTCAGGGTGACGCTCCAGACCGTAGGCACGTCCCAGCCGAACCGCCCGGTGAGATCGTTCAGCAGCTCGCAGGCCCAGGGTTCGTCGCTCTTGCGGACGGCGTCGAGGAAGGGGGCGAGCAGCGGGGTGGTCAGGATGGCCAGGCACTCATGGGAGACGATCTCGCTGGGCACCACGGTGAAGTCGGACTCGAAGGCGTCGAACAAGGCCCGGTTGGCGACCTGGTTCTGGCGGAGCACGGTGAACAGGCCCGGGTTCATCTGGCGCGCGGTGACCACGATGGACAGGTTGTTCACGTCGTGTCCGGTGGCGGCCACGATGCCGACGGCGTCATGGATGCCGGCCGCCTGGAGCGCTTCGTGGCCGGTGCCGTCGCCCTTGACCCAGGAGTGGTTCGGATCGGCCGGCGGCGCCCGGTCGATGATGGTGACCGGCAGGCCCGCGTTCTCCAGGGCGCCGGTCATGACCCGCCCGAAGGTGCCGTAGCCGCACAGCACCCAGCGGCCGGCGGGTGGGTCGCGGTGGCGCGTGACCGTGGTGCCCGGCAGCCCGGTGAGCCACAGCAGCAGGTGATAGGCCGCCGGCGAGTGCAGGGCGAGGGCCATGTACTCGCCGAACTTCTCGAAGGGGTTGATGATGTGGCGGGTGCCGAAGGAGGCCATGTTGGCCACCGTCTCGGCGTGTTCGGCGCGGCACAGGGCCGGCAGCGAGGGCGCCAGCAGGCGGGCCGCGATGGCCACGGCGAGGTTGGTGCTGTCGTCGTTGGTGAGGGTGATCACGCCCCGGCAGTACTTGCTGGTAAGCCCTGCGAACAGCAGCGTGTCGGGCTGCCCGGCATCGGCGCACAGGGCCGGCATGTCGGCGGAGTAGCTCTGCAGCTCCAGGTCGCCGACCTTGGCCTCGTCCTTTTCGATCACCACCGCCCGGTAGCCCATCTCGTCGAGGGCCTTGCAGATCAGGCGGCCGGTTTCGCCGAAGCCACAGACCAGGAAGAAGTGCTCGCGCAGGCGCCTCACCTGACGTGCGAAACGTTGCACCGCCACGGCGTTGAGGAAGTTCTTGTCCTGCAGCATCGCGAACACGGTGCCCAGCGTGTAGGCCCAGCCGATCACGGACAGGTAGATGCAGACGGTGACCCACAGCCGCTGCTGCTCGGAGAAGGCGTAGGGGATCTCGCCGAAGCCGATGGTGGTGGCGGTGTAGCTGAAGAAATAGACCGCGTGGAAGAAGCTCAGGCGCGGCATGGCCCCGTCCGGGCCGACCGGGCCGGGCACCAGGGTGAGCCCCAGCACCGAGATTGCAAAGATCGTGATGAGGACGATCAGCGGCGTACGCAGCCGCCGCAGGACCAGGAAGATGGTGCTGGTGGGGGTGCTGCTGCCCACGGCCAGGATCTCAGCGCCGCTGCATGATGGTCTCGGCGATCAGGATGACGACCGACACCACGTTGGCGAAGAGGGCGCCGCCGGACAGGGACACGATGCTGGACATGGCGCCCGCCGTCATGCCGGTGCCGGCGACGTGCACCGCATAGCCCCACACCATGGCGGCGGCGAGCAGCTGGAGATCCGCAACCAGGCTGGTGGCGAGATGGATGGCGCCGATCTGCGTGCGATCGCCGAACTTGAGCACGGTGGCGATCAGGTTCACCACGATGGCCGCAAACAGCTCGTAGATGTCGTGATGGACCGGGTTGTCGAGCTCCCCGATGAAGAAGCCGAAGTTGAGGGTCGCGGCAAAGACAATGAAGAAACCGAAGATGACTTTTTCGAGGTTCATCGGGGCGGTCCGGGGCGGGGCGATGTCAGGATGTTAACACTGCTCGGCTTGGGCGGTGGAAGATGTAACAAGACTTGTGGTTATTAATGGGAATTATTATCATTTGAGCTTGCCTCTTCGAGAGGCCGTCTCGTTTCCGACAGCCAGCCACCGGGGGACTCCGCGCCCAGGCAGCCAGCCAGCGACCCTGCCAGGAGTTCCCCATGTTTCTGCCTCTGCCCGCCACGGTGCGTCTCGCGCGCCGTCCGCTCGTCTGCGCCATCGCCGCGCTGCTGTCCTCCAACGCCCAGGCCGCCGAGCCGGCCGATGCCGGTGCGCCGACCCTGGCACCCGTCCGGGTGACGGAACGCGCCGTCGAGGAGCTGCCGTCGGAACGCAGCGGGCGCTACGGTGTGCGGCGCAGCCGGTCCGCCACCGGGCTCAACCTGGCCCTGCGGGAGACCCCGCAGACGGTGTCGGTGGTCAGTCGTGCCGAGATGAACGACTTCCACCTCGACAGCGCCAACGATTTGCTGGGCGCGACGTCCGGCGTGACCGTGGAGCGGGTCGAGACCAACCGGACCTATTACACCGCCCGCGGCTTCGACATCACCACCTTCCAGACCGATGGCCTCGGCATGCCCTTCGCCTATGGCAACGCGTATGGCGACATCGATACCGCGATCTATGACCGGGTGGAGGCGGTGTATGGCGCCAATGGCCTGATGTCCTCCACCGGCTACCCGGCGGCCACCATCAACTTCGTGCGCAAGCGCCCCACGGCGGATCTGCAGGCGTCGGCGCGGGTCAAGTTCGGCTCCTGGAACAGCCGGCGCTTCGATGGCGACGTGTCGGCCCCCCTGGTGGAGTCGGGGGCGCTCCGCGGGCGCCTGGTGGTGGCCCATGAGAATGCCGACTCCTACCTGGACCGCTACGGCCAGCGCAAGAACCTCTTCTACGCCGTGCTGGAGGCCGATCTGGGCCCCTCCACCGTGCTCACCGTCGGGCATCACGAGCAATACAACAAGGCCACCAGCCCGTTGTGGGGGGCGCTGCCGATGTTCTACACCGATGGCAGCCGCACCCACTACGACCGTTCCACCAGCACCGCCGCCAACTGGGCCTACTGGAACTCCACTTTCAAGAGCAGCTTCGCCGAGCTGAGCCATGACTTCAATGCCGACTGGCAGGGCAAGCTGGTGCTGACCCGCAACACGGCCAGCAACGACAGCGCCCTGTTCTACGTGTATGGCAGCCCCGACCGGGCCACCGGGCTGGGTGTGCTGAGCTATCCGTCGCGTTATGTCTCGGACAACCCCCAGACCCTCGCTGACCTGCAACTGAGCGGACGCTTCCGGCTGGGCGGGCGCAGCCACGATGTGGTGCTGGGGGCCAACTGGGCGCGGGCCACCCTGGACGATCTGTCCCAGTATGGCCGTGGCATCGGTAGCGCGCTGCCGCCGCTGGAAACCTGGAAGGGCGATTACCCGATGCCGCTCTTCGACGCTTCGGTGGCGGGCAGCGTCTTCACCTATCGCCAGCGCAGTGCCTACCTGGCGGGCCGCTTCGATCCGATGGACGGGGTCAAGCTGATCGTCGGCGCGCGGGCCACCCGCTCGGATATCGAAGGCGAGTCCTACGGCGTGCCACGCAGCAGCCAGGCCAGCGATGTCAGCCCCTACCTGGGGGCGGTGGTCGACCTCACGCCGGAGGTGGCGGCCTACGCCAGCCACACCGACATCTTCACGCCCCAGTACCAACTGGACCAGACGGGCAAGGCCCTTGATCCCGTGACCGGGCGCAGCAGCGAGGCCGGCCTCAAGGGGGCCTTCCTGGACAAGCGCCTGAACGCGTCGGTGGCCCTGTTCCGCACCGCTCAGGCCAATCTGGCCGAACTGGGGGGTGCCATCGGAGGTCGCTCCTGGTACAAGGGCATCGATGCCCGCTCCAGGGGGTTCCAGCTCGATCTGGCGGGCGAGCTGAGCCCGCGCTGGCAGGCCCGGCTGGGCTACACCCAGCTGTCCATCCACGGTGATGACGGTGAGGATGTGCGCACCTACGCGCCGCGCCGCCTGCTGCGCGCCAGCACCACCTATGCGCTGCCCTTCATCGAAGGCCTGAAGCTCGGCGTGGCCTTGAGCCGGCAGAGTGATGTCCATGCCGTGTCGGGCGACAGCGTGCTGCGCCAGGGGGCCTACATGCTGGTTGACCTGATGGCGCGCTACGAGATCGACAAGCACCTCAGTGTCAGCGCCAACCTGCGCAACCTGACCGACGAGAAATACCTGGCCAGCCTGTACTGGGGCAGCTATGGCCAGGGCTATTACGGGGCGCCGCGCAATGCCAGCGTGAGCCTCAACTGGACCTATTGAAGAGGAGGGCTGCCGTGCGCCGCCTGCTTGTCATTGCCCACCGCTGGTTCGGCCTGTTCATGGCCGTCTTCCTGTTCGTCTCGGGGCTTACCGGCGCGCTGATCTCGTGGGACCACGAGCTGGACGAGTGGCTCAATCCCCATCTGTTCCATGCTCCGGCCACCGCGGCGCCCCTGCCGGCCACCGAGCTGGCCGCCCGCCTGGAGGCGATGGACGCACGCCTGCGGGTGCGCTTCATGCCCCTGGAGGTGGAGCCCGGGCACAGCTTCAGTGTGTCCGTGGAGCCGCGGGTGAATCCCGTCACCGGCCAGTTGCATGAGCTGGGCTTCAACCAGGTGGCGCTGGACCCGGCGACCGGTGCGGTGCTGGGGCGGCGCGAGTGGGG
Organism: uncultured Zoogloea sp.; assembly: GCA_937967645.1. GTDB lineage: Bacteria > Pseudomonadota > Gammaproteobacteria > Burkholderiales > Rhodocyclaceae > Zoogloea. The sequence continues at coordinate 31,467 of CALBTT010000127.1, read as the reverse complement.
CAAGGTGTCACTGGACCCGGAGAACCTGCTGCCCTTCCTCTACAAGCTGCACTACACCATGCACATCCCCGATGGCTTCGGCATGCCGCTGGGTACCCTGTTCATGGGCATCGTAGCCATCGTCTGGGTGATCGACAGCCTGGTCGCCCTGTGGATCTCGTTTCCGTCGCGGGCCGCCTGGCGGCAGTCCTTCGCCTTCCGCTGGAAGGCCGGCGGCTACCGGCTCAACTTCGACCTGCACCGCTCCGGCGCGGTCTGGCTGTATCCGCTGCTGCTGATGCTGGCCATCACCTCGGTGTCCATGAACCTCGGTCCCCAGGTGGTGCGCCCGCTGGTGGGCTGGTTCTCCACCCTGTCACCGTCGCCCTTTGCCGACCGGCCGATGGCTCCGCCGACCCGGCCGGTCGAGCCCCTCGTCTCGGTGCCCGAGGTCGTGGCCAAGGCCCGCGTGGAGGCCGCCCGGCGCGGCTGGACGGCGCCGCCGGGCGGGGTCTTCCTGAGCTCCGCGTTCGGGGTCTATGGCGTGGGCTTCTTCGAAGCGGGCAATGCGCATGGTGATGGCGGCCTGGGCAACCCCTGGCTGTACTTCGATGCCCGCAGCGGTGAGCCCGCCGGCGAGGTGATCCCGGGTAGCGGCAGTGCCGGCGACATCTTCCTGCAGGCCATGTTTCCGCTTCATTCCGGGCGCATCATCGGGGTCCCCGGGCGCGTCCTGATGTCCGTCTGCGGACTGGCGGTGGCGATGCTGAGCGTCACCGGCATCGTCATCTGGGCGCGCAAGCGGCGGGCCAGGGTGGCCAAGGTCGAGGCGGCGCGGAGTGGGCTGGTCCGGGCCTGAGAAGCGTTCGGATCACCAGACGGCTGGAGCCCGGTTTGTTCGGAAAGCCGAATGAGCCGGGCTCAGGTCATTTTGGGATGTCTTGTTAATCAAGGGTTTGTATTTTCCTCTACGGGTTTTCCCGGGTGGCACGGGCCATGCAATGCAAAGAAGGCCCGGCCGGCGCCCCGTTGCTCCGGCCACCGGATCACACCTGAGGAGACAAGACATGACCATCGCCACCCATCGCCTGGAGCACGACCTGCTCGGCGACAAGGAAGTCCCGGCTGCCGCCTACTACGGCGTGCACACCCTGCGTGCCCTGGAAAACTTCCCGATCACCGGCATCACCATCGCCGTCTATCCGGACCTGGTACGCGCCCTGGCCCAGATCAAGCGCGCCGCCGCCCAGGCCAACTGTGAGCTGGGTCTGCTCGAGCGCGAGCGCATGGAGGCGATCGCCGCGGCGTGTGACGAAGTGGTGGCGGGCCGCCTGCATGAGCAGTTCGTGGTGGATGTGATCCAGGGGGGCGCCGGCACCTCCACCAACATGAACGCCAACGAGGTCATCGCCAACCGTGCCCTGGAGATCATGGGGCATGCGCGCGGCGAGTACGGCTTCCTGCACCCCAACGAGCATGTCAACATGAGCCAGTCCACCAACGACGTGTATCCCACGGCGCTGAAGCTGGCCACCTACGTCGGCATCTTCCGCCTGGTGGACGCGATGGCCTATCTGCGTGCCGCCTTTGAGCGCAAGGCCGAGGAGTTTGCCGATGTGTTGAAGATGGGCCGCACCCAGCTGCAGGATGCGGTGCCGATGACTCTCGGCCAGGAATTCTCCACCTACGCCACCATGCTCGGTGAAGACGAAGAACGGCTGAAGGAAGCGGCCCTGCTGATCCGCGAGATCAACCTCGGCGCCACCGCCATCGGCACCGGCATCAACGCCCACCCGGATTACGCCGGGCTGGTGTGCCGCCGCCTGGCCGAGATCACCGGCATTCCGGTGGTCACCGCCCCCAACCTGATCGAGGCCACCCAGGACTGCGGTGCCTTCATCCAGCTCTCCGGGGTGCTCAAGCGGGTGGCGGCCAAGCTCTCCAAGGTCTGCAACGACCTGCGGCTGCTGTCCTCCGGCCCCCGCGCCGGCTTCGGCGAGATCAACCTGCCGCCGCGCCAGGCCGGCTCGTCGATCATGCCGGGCAAGGTGAACCCGGTGATCCCGGAAGTGGTGAACCAGATCGCCTTCGAGGTCATCGGCAACGACATGACCGTCACCTTCGCCGCCGAGGCCGGCCAGCTGCAGCTCAACGCCTTCGAGCCCATCATTGCCCACAGCCTGTTCAAGAGCGTGCTGCACCTGACCAAGGGCTGCGTGGTGCTGGCCGACCGTTGCGTGGACGGCATCACCGCCAACCGTGACGCGCTGCGCGCCAGCGTCGAGCGCTCCATCGGCATCGTCACCGCCCTCAACCCCTACATCGGCTATGCCCACGCCACCGACGTGGCGGCCGAGGCCCATGCCAGCGGCCGCGGCGTGGCCGAGATCGTGCTGGAGCGCGGGCTGATGACCGCCGAGGCACTGGCCGAGGTGCTGCGCCCCGAAGTGCTGACCCGCCCGCGTGCCCTGCCGTCCCGTCGGGCTGGTGCCTGATCTTCCTGTTACGGAGCCCGATCATGAAAGCCAATAAATCCTCACTGTTGATCCTCGTCGCGCTGATCCTCGGCATCCTCGTCGGCTACGCCTGCAACCAGGCCGCGCCGACGCCCGAGGCGGCCAAGGAGATCTCCGGCTACTTCGGCATCATCACCGACATCTTCCTGCGCCTGATCAAGATGATCATCGCGCCGCTGGTCTTCGCCACCCTGGTCTCCGGGCTGGCCAACATCGGCGACTCCAAGACCGTTGGCCGCATCGGCACCAAGGCCCTTGGCTGGTTCATCGGCGCTTCCCTGGTGTCGCTGCTGATCGGCCTGGTCTTCGCCAACCTGCTGCAGCCGGGCCATGCGCTCAACATGCCGCTGCCGGAAGCGGGGGCTGCCACCAACCTCAAGACCGGAGCCCTCAACCTCAAGGACTTCATCACCCAGGTCTTCCCCAAGAGCATCGTCGAGGCGATGGCCGGCAACTCGGTGCTGCAGATCCTGGTGTTCTCGGTGTTCTTCGGGCTGGCCCTCGGCAACCTGCACAGTCAGGCTGCCCGCAGCCTGGTGCAGACCATGGATGAAGTCGTCCATGTGATGCTCAAGGTTACCGACTACGTGATGCGCTTTGCCCCGCTGGGCGTATTCGCGGCCGTGGCCGCGGTGGTGACGACCCAGGGTGTCGGCATGCTGGCGGTGTTCGGCAAGCTGCTGGCCAGCTTCTACCTGGCCCTCTTCGTGCTGTGGGCGGTGCTCATCGGTGCCGGCTACGTGGTGCTGGGCAAGGACGTGTTCCGCCTCATCAAGCTGGTGCGCAGCCCCATGCTGCTCGGCTTCTCCACCGCCAGCAGCGAGTCGGCCTACCCCAAGCTGATGGAACAGCTCGAGAAGTTCGGCGTTCAGAACCGGGTCACCGGCTTCGTGCTGCCCCTGGGCTACTCCTTCAACCTGGACGGCTCGATGCTCTACACCGGCTTCGCGGCCCTGTTCGTGGCCCAGGCCTACGGCATCCCCATGTCCCTCGGCGAGCAGGTCACCATGCTGCTGGTGCTGATGATCTCCAGCAAGGGGGTGGCTGGTGTGCCCCGTTCGTCCCTGGTGGTGGTGGCGGCCGTGCTGCCCATGTTCCACCTGCCGGAGGCGGGCCTGCTGCTGATCATGGGCATCGACCACTTCCTGGACATGGGCCGCACCGCCACCAACGTGCTCGGCAACGCCATTGCCACCTCGGCGGTCGCCAAGTGGGAAAATGCCATCGATCCGGTCGATCCGACCCTGGACGAGGTGGATGAAGCCCTGCCCGTTGAAAATGGGGTGGTGACCGGAAGTGCTGTCGCCTGAGCATCCGTAAGGGCCTCCTGAACAGGGGAGGCCGGCGTGCCCGATCCTTCCAGGGTCGGGCCTTTTTTCTGAAGTCTGATGCTCGCGTCTCTGGAGCACGTGCTTCTTTGTCATCCTGTGCATTGCGCTCCGGCTGCACCCACGGAAGGCCCCATGACCTGCTCCATGCCCATGCCCTGCATTCATCTTGTCATCCACGACAGCGCCGCCTGCGCTGATGTGGCCCTCGTCGCGAGTGCGCTGAGTTTCGGCTTTCGAGCCTGGCGGGACGTCGATGGCTTCCTGTCCGCGTTTGATCCCGAGGCCACCGGTGCGCTGCTCGTCGAAGTCTCCGAGAGAGGTACGGAGCTGGTCGTGCTGGAGCGGCTTGGCCTGCTGGGCGTCGATCTGCCGGTGATCGTGCTGGCCCGGGATGCCACGGTCGAGCTCTGCCGTAGGGCCTTCAAGGCGGGGGCGCGGGAGTTTCTGCCCCTGCCTGTCGCCGGGGACAGCCTGCCCGACATTCTGCGCAAGGCCGTGGGCCAGCATGTGCTCGAGCGCCAGCGGCTGCAGCGCGCCCGCCACGCCCGCAGCCTCTACACCCGGCTTTCCGAGCGTGAGCGCGAGGTGCTGGGCCTGGTGGTGGCCGGCCTTACCAACAAGGAGATCGCCCGCGCCCTGGCGGTCTCGCCACGTACGGTGGAGGTCCATCGGGCTCGTCTGGCCGGCAAGCTGGAAACGGACTCCCTGGCCCAGCTGGTGCGCCAGTACGCGGATCTGGTGGATGCGTACAGTGGTCCGCCAGACCTGATCTGCGGGCAGGCCTGGGGGGCGCCGCTGGCGGTTGCGGTGAGGCGGCCGGCATGATGCTCTCCACTCTGTCCGCGATGCCACTCGATTTCGTTTTCCTGGGGGCGGTCGCCTTCTTCGCCGGTATGGTCGATGCCGTGGTCGGTGGCGGTGGCCTGATCCAGATCCCCGTACTGCTCGGCCACTATCCCCAGGTGGCCATCCCGACCCTGTTCGGCACCAACAAGCTGGCCAGCATCGCCGGTACCAGCGCGGCCTTGTGGCGCTATGCCCGTTCGGTGCAGATCCCCTGGCGGGTGGTGGTGCCGGCCGCGCTGGCGGCGCTGGCCGGGGCCTGGGTGGGCGCCGCGGTGGTGGCCTGGCTGCCCCGCGAGGCGATGCGTCCGTTGGTGCTGGTGCTGATGCTGGCGGTGGCCATCTATACCTTCCGCCGCAAGGATTTCGGGCACGCGGAAACGCGCGAATTGATCCCCGCCGACCGCTGGCGTGCGGTGCTCTTCGGTGCGGTGATCGGTTTCTACGACGGATTTTTCGGGCCGGGGACGGGCAGCTTCCTGATCTTCGGCTTCGTGCGCCTGTTCGGCATGGATTTTCTGCGTGCCTCGGCCAGCGCCAAGCTGCTCAATGTGGCCACCAACCTGTCGGCCATCGGCTTCTTTGCCAGCCATGGTCCCTTGCTCTGGACCATCGGCCTGGTGATGGCCGCTTGCAACCTGGCAGGTGCTCACGTGGGCACCTGGCTGGCCCTGCGGCGGGGTACCGCCTTCGTACGTCAGGCTTTCCTGGTGGTGGTGTCGGTGCTGATCGCCAAGCTGGCGTGGGAGATGGTGCGGGGCGCGATGTAGGGGAGGAGGGGGCTGTAGGGGCGGCTTCAGCCGCCCTCGGACTTCGATCAAGCACCTGCGGGCGGCTGAAGCCGCCCCTGCACGCACCCTACAGCGCCCCTACACGGTCCCTGCAACCTGCACGTTGTCAGACCTTGCGGTAGATCTCGGCGCCGGATTTGACGAACTCGACGGCCTTGGTCTCCATGCCCTTCTGGAGTGCCTCGGCTTCTGCGATGCCCTGCTTGGCGGCGAAGTCACGGACGTCCTGGGTGATCTTCATGGAGCAGAAGTGGGGGCCGCACATGGAGCAGAAGTGGGCGACCTTGGCGGACTCCTTGGGGAGGGTCTCATCGTGGAAGCTCTTGGCCTTGTCGGGGTCGAGGCCGAGGTTGAACTGGTCGTCCCAGCGGAACTCGTAGCGGGCCTTGGAGAGGGCGTTGTCGCGGATCTGGGCGCCCGGGTGGCCCTTGGCCAGGTCGGCGGCGTGGGCGGCCAGCTTGTAGGTGATGATGCCCTCCTTCACGTCGTTCTTGTCGGGCAGGCCCAGGTGCTCCTTGGGGGTCACGTAGCAGAGCATGGCGGTGCCGTACCAGCCGATCATGGCGGCGCCGATGCCGCTGGTGATGTGGTCGTAGCCCGGGGCGATGTCGGTGGTCAGCGGTCCAAGGGTGTAGAACGGGGCCTCCTTGCAGTGCTTCAACTGCAGGTCCATGTTCTCCTTGATCATGTGCATGGGCACATGGCCGGGGCCCTCGATGATGGTCTGCACATCATGCTTCCAGGCGATGTCGGTGAGCTCGCCGAGGGTCTCCAGCTCGCCCAGCTGGGCCGCGTCGTTGGCATCGTAGATGGAGCCCGGGCGCAGGCCGTCGCCCAGGGAGAAGGCCACATCGTAGGCCTTCATGATCTCGCAGATCTCCTCGAAGTTCGTGTAGAGGAAGCTCTCCTTGTGGTGGGCGAGACACCACTTGGCCATGATCGAACCCCCGCGGGAGACGATGCCGGTCATGCGGTTGGCGGTCATGGGGATGTAGCGCAGGAGCACGCCGGCGTGGATGGTGAAGTAGTCCACGCCCTGCTCGGCCTGCTCGATGAGGGTGTCGCGGAAGATCTCCCAGGTGAGTTCCTCGGCCTTGCCGTCCACCTTCTCGAGGGCCTGGTAGATGGGCACGGTGCCGATGGGCACCGGGGAATTACGGATGATCCACTCGCGGGTCTCGTGGATGTTCTTGCCGGTGGACAGATCCATCACCGTGTCGCCGCCCCAGCGGGTGGCCCAGGTCATCTTGTCCACTTCCTCGTTGATGGAGGAGCCGAGGGCGGAGTTGCCGATGTTGGCGTTGATCTTCACCAGGAAGTTGCGGCCGATGATCATCGGCTCGGACTCGGGGTGGTTGATGTTGTTGGGGATGATGGCGCGGCCGCGGGCCACCTCGGAGCGGACGAACTCGGGGGTGATCTCGGCGGGGATGGCCGCACCGAAGTCCTGGCCCTTGTGCTGGCGGCCGAGCAGGGCGGCCATCTTCTCGCCCATCGGGCCGGTGGCGCGAAGGCTCTCGAGGTAGGCGGCGCGGTTGACGTTCTCGCGCAGGGCGACGAACTCCATCTCCGGGGTGATGATGCCCTGACGGGCGTAGTGCATCTGCGAGACGTTCTTGCCGGGCAGGGCGCGGCGGGGCTTGCGGTGCAGGCCGGGGAAGCGCAGCTCATCGAGCTTGGGATCGGCGGCGCGGGCGCGGCCGAACTCGCTGCTCAGGTCGGGGAGGACCTCGGTGTCACCGCGCTCCTCGATCCAGCGCTGGCGCAGGGCGGGCAGGCCGGAGCGGATGTCGATGCGGGCGGCGGGGTCGGTGTAGGGGCCGGAGCAGTCGTAGACGAAGATCGGGGGGTTCTTCTCGCCCCCGAAGCCGGTGGGGGTGTCGGCCTGGGAGATCTCGCGCATGGGCACGCGGATGTCGGGGCGGGAGCCTTCGATGTAGATCTTGCGGGAATTGGGCAGCGGCGCAACGGCCGCTTCGTCCACCTGGGCAGAGGCGGCGAGGAATTTGTCGGTGGCGTTCATGAAGGCTCCTTGAATGGGGTCCGGACTATTGTGGTTTTGGTGGGCCGACCTGGCGGCGGCTCTCTTCGGTCAATTCTGGCCTTCTCCAGCAGCAAATATCAGACCACGCGCAAATAAGCGCCTGGGCAGGGGATTCGCAGCCCCGCAATTGATACGTCCGGGTCATTAGGAGACGTTTGTCTCTCCCGTCGCAGGGAAAACTGAGACATCTGTCTCTTAATTTTCAGGAAATGTCCGAATTGACCCCGGAAATAGCCCGGAAATAGGGTGCTCCGGATGTTGGCAAAGAATTTGCAATGTTCCCCTTGTCGCACAGCCATCAAGGCCCGGCGGCGATTGTGTTCCGGGCAGGTATCCCGGGGCGAAAAAAACAAGAGGAGACATTCATGATTCAGCACGCATCCAATTGCCGCACTCCGGTGCTCCGGCCGCTCACCGCGGCCCTGCTCATGTCGGCCCTGGCGGCGCCGGCCCTGGCCGAGACCAATGTGGCCATCTACGGCATCATCGACGCCGGCCTGCTTTACCAAAGCCGTACCGATCCGGACGGAAAGAGCAAGACGTCCATGGAAACCAGCGGTTTGCGCCAATCCGTGCTGGGTTTCAAGGGTGATCGGGATCTGGGGCGGGGCCTCGAGGGTTTCTTCAACCTGGAGGTCCATTACGACACCAATAACGGCAAGCTCCACGGCACCGGCGACGCCCAGGGCACCGGTACGCCCTTCTTCCGTCGTCAGGCCAACCTGGGGCTGCGCGGCGACTGGGGCAGCGTGACCTTCGGCCGACAGTATGGCCCGGCGCTACTGGCGCATCTGGGCACTGAGCCGCGGGCTTTCAAGGAGCAGTTCTCGAACCTGTACGCCTGGGCCTACAACCAGTACGCGGCGACGGCGGGGGCACCGGGCACCGACCGCAACACGAACAACGACGTCGGGATCTTCTTCAGCAACGCCATCCAGTACCGGCACACGGTGGGGCCGGTGAACTTCGGCATCCTGTGGGCACCCGGCGGCCAGGCGGGTAGCACCCAGAAGAACACCGCCTGGGCGATGGGCGCCACCTACACCGGCCCGGTGGTGCTGTCGGCGTCCTACCAGGTGATCAAGGACGAGGCCACTGCCAATGACAACGTGCGCCATGGTGGCCTGGGCTTTGCGGTGCCCTTCGGTGCCTTCACCTTCAAGGCCAATTACCTGAATGCCCGCAACGAGACCAGCACCGGCGCCAATGTCTCCAATGTGAATGGGATCAGCACCGGTGTGGATTGGAAGTGGAATGCCGACAATACCGCGACGCTTGCCTATTACGACAACAAGGACAAGAACAACTCCCGCGACCACACCCGCAACGTGGTGATCAGCAATGACTTTGCGCTGCGCAAGGACACCATCATTTACGTGCAGGCCGCCTACGTGGATGCGGACTCCGCCGCCACCATCAAGACCAGCATCGTCGCGGCGGGCATTCCGAGCGTGGGCAACAAATCCACGCTGCTCAACGCCGGCATCAATTTCACTTTCTGAGCACAGGCCTTTCCCTGTCATCCGTGTGCTGGAGACCGCCACGCGGATGGACTCGTGTGTCCGACCATAAAGGAAACAACATGAAATTCGCCCTGAAGCCCCTGCTTGCCGCCGTAGGTGCCAGCCTGCTGGCCGGTTCCGTCCTGGCCGCTGACAGCCGCCCCGGCTACGCCGATCCCGACAACTGGCCGCAGTACCACCGCAGCTACAACGCCTGGCGCTACAGCCCGCTGACCCAGATCAACAAGACCAACGTGAAGAAGCTCAAGGTGGCGTGGATCCACCAGCCGGGCAACATCACCCATGGCCTGCAGGCCACGCCCATCGTGCTGGACGGCGTGCTGTACTACATCTCCGCCGACAACAACGTGTGGGCGGTGGATGCCGCCACCGGCAAGACCCTCTGGCACTACACCGCCAAGCTCAACCCGATCGCCAAGCAGGCCTTCTATGCCTCCGCCAGCCGGGGCGTGACCGTTGGCCGCGGCAAGGTCTTCGTCGGCAGCCTCGATGGGCGCTTCATCGCCCTCGACCAGAAGACCGGCAAGGAGCTGTGGTCCACCCAGCTCACCGATCCCAAGACCCAGTACGGCGCACTTTTCTCGGCCCCGCCCCAGCTGGCGGGCGACGTGCTGTTCGGCGGCACCACCGGCGGTGACCAGCCCATCGCAGGCAAGATCTACGCGGTCAATGCCGACACGGGCAAGCCCGTGTGGACCTTCGACGTGATCAAGAACGACCCGGCCAGCTGGCCCGGCGACAGCGGCAAGGTAGGGGGCGGCTCCGCGTGGATGCCGGGTACCTACGACGAGAGCACCGACACCATCTACATCGGCACCTCCAACGCCGCGCCCGATTACTACACGCCGGGCCGTGAGGGTGACAACAAGTACACCGCCACCCTGCTGGCCATCGACCCGAAGACCGGCAAGCTCAAGTGGCATCGCCAGGAGATCCCGCACGACACCTGGGACTTCGACTCCGCCTACGAGGCCCTGCTGGTCAAGAAGGACGGCAAGGACGTGATCGTGCACCTCAACAAGAGCGGCTTCGTGTTCGTGATGGACAAGAAGGACGGCGCTCTGGAGAACGTCTGGCAGTTCGCCGAGAACATGAACTGGGCCAAGGGTATCGACCCGAAGACCGGCGAGCTGATCGAGCCGCGCCGGCCCCAGCCGGGCAAGCGTGAGCTGCTCTGCCCCAACCTGCTGGGCGCCCGCAGCTGGAACCACGGTGCCTACAACCCGGGCACCGGCCTGTGGTATTCCCACGCCATGGAGGTGTGCAACGAGGTGGTGTCGGGCAAGGATGATCCGTCCAACCTGACCGCCATCTCGTCCCTATCCCTGGGCATCGACGAGATCAAGCTGGTTCCGCCGCCCAACGGCAAGAAGCCCGATGGCCGCCTGGACGCCCGCGATCCGCTGACCGGCAAGGTGAAGTGGAGCATCCGCTATGAGCTGCCGCCCCTCTCCAGCGTGCTCACCACGGCCGGCGGCCTGGTGTTCACCGGTGACATGGAAGGGCGCCTGTACGCCTACGACGCCGACAACGGCAAGGAACTGTGGCGCTTCAACGCCGGCTCCGGTGCCCGTGGCGGCCCGGTCAGCTACGCCGTGAAGGGCAAGCAGTACATCGTGATCCCCACCGGCCTCGGCTCCCATGCGCCGGGCTTCCTGGCCGGCGCCTTCCCGCAGATCAAGGATCTGCCGGGCGGTGCCGCCCTGATCGGCTTCACCCTCGAGTAAGCCGTCGCTTCAGCTCCGCGGCACGACCAGGCCGGACGCGGCAGGTCGTGCTGTTCCGGGGTGCGGCGCACCTTCCCGCGTCGCACCTCTTTTTTTCCTACTGGATGAAGACAAGAACATGACCCCCTTCCGCACACTCCAGCAGACGCTCCGCCCGGCCAGCCTGATGCTGGCCCTGATCGCCGCCACCGCCAGCTACGCCGTGGCGCCGCCCGCCGACGAGGGCAAGGCCCGTGTGTCAGCCGGCAAGAACCGTTTCGAGAAGCTCTGCGTGAGCTGCCACGGTGCCGATGGCGCCGGCGTCGCCCCCGGTGGTGCGGGCAGCAGCTACGGCCCGAAGCTGGCCTCCCGCCCGGAGCTGGCCGAGGCGCAGATCCGTGACCGCATCATCCACGGCAAGCACGGCGACAAGGCCATGCCGCCCTGGGGCACGGTGCTGCAGGACGCCGAGATCGAGCAGCTCACCGCCTATGTGAAGCTCATCGCCGCCGCCCCGGCCGGCAAGCCCGCCGCCGGCCCGCTGGCCCCCTTCGACCTCGGGGAGCAGGCCCGTATCGACGCCGGCAAGCGCCGCTTTGCCAAGACCTGTGCAGGCTACTGCCACGGTTTCGAGGGCGTCGGCGGCCGCGCGCCTGACTTCAAGGGGCGTACCGACCTGCCCCCTGAAATGGCCTACGAGACCATTTCCAAGGGTCGCCAGGGCGCCGACGTGATGCCGCCCTGGGGCGCCGCTTTCAGCAACGAACAGATCTGGGAGTTGGTGGCCTATCTGATGTATCTGGGCAAGCAGCAGCCCTGATGGCTGACGAAGCTTCTCCGGCCCTGGACGAAATCCGTCGAGGGCTGGACGACACCGCTCAGGCGCTGGATGCCATCCGTCGCGCCTTGCATGAAATCTGTCCAGGCCTGGGTGAGGTTCATCCAGCCCTGGACGCGTCACGTTCACACGCGGGTTCCGCGCGTCCGCCAGGGGATGAGGTGCGCTGAGGCAGGGCAGGGGCGTTGTCGGGGCATTGTAGGGGCGGCTTCAGCCGCCCGCAGGTGCTTTATCGAAGTCCGCGGGCGGCTGAAGCCGCCCCTACAATGCCCCTACACGCCTCCTACAACGCCCTTAATGCCCCTGCCGGTTCGGCGGCACGATCTGCAGGCGGGTCAGCTTGCGGTAGAACGTCGCCCGTGACATGCCCAGCTCCTTGGCCGACACGGTGACCTGCCACTGGTTGCGGCGAAGGGTTTCGAGCATGCGTTCGCGCAGGCGCAGGTCCTTCTCCTTGAGCGGCGGCAGTGGCGTCTCGTCGGTGGGGGGCAGATGCAGGCCTGCCGGGCTGGAAAGGGCGGGCGTCGGCATCCGCGGCGGCTCCTCGCGCACTCCGCGCCCCGACATCAGGCGCGGGCCGAAGAAGAGGTCCGGCGGGAAGTGGGAGGCGTGCAGCAGGGTGCTCTCGCAGATCGCGCAGGCGTAGCGCGTGGCGTGGCGCAGCTGGCGGATGTTGCCCGGCCAGGCATGGCGGATCAGCGCCTCGCGGGTCTCCGGTGCCAGGCGCAGGTTTTCGCGGCCCATGGCGAGGGCTTCCTCCTCCAGCACCCGGTCGATCACTGTGCCGATGTCCTCTCGCTCACGCAGCGGCGGCAGCATGAAGACGGCGCCATTGAGGCGGTAATACAGGTCTTCGCGGAAACGGCCTTCCTCGACCAGGGTCGGCAGATCCTGGTGGGTGGCGCAGATGATGTGCAGCTGTACCGGGGTCGGCTGTTCGGCGCCCAGGGGCAGTACCTCGCCCTCGGCCAGCACCCGCAGCAGGCGGCTTTGCAGCTGCAGCGGCATGTCACCGATCTCGTCGAGGAAGAGGGTGCCGCCGTCGGACTGGATGATCTTGCCGCGGGCGCCCTTGCTGCGGGCGCCGGTGAAGGCGCCATCCCGGTAGCCGAAGAGTTCGCTCTCGATCAGACTCTCGGGGATGGCCGCGCAGTTGAGCGCCACGAAGGGCTGCTTGTGGCGGCTGCTGCAGTCGTGGATGGCCTTGGCGAAGGCCTCCTTGCCGGTGCCGGTCTCACCCAGCAGCATCACCGGGATGTCCCGGTTGGCCACCTTGAGGGCCCGCTGCACGTTGGTGCGCACCCGCGAGTCGCCGGTGGCCAGGTGGCCGAAACCGCGGGCCTCATTGCAGCCGTTGAGGTCGGGGGTGTCGCCAGCGGTGTTGGCCGGAGCCCGCCGCCGGGCGTCCGGCGCGCGCAGCAGGCCGAAGATGCGCTCCCCGCTGTCGGTGATGCGCAGGGGGATGGCCTGGCCCGGACGGGCGTGGGCGGCGGCCAGCAGGTCGGTGGCCGAGCACTCGAAGAGGTCGGACACGGTGTGCGCCGTGCGGCTGCCCCGCTGCAGGAGCTCTTTGCGGGCGCGCCGGTTGCCGCCGACGAAGAGGCCGGCGTCATCGAAGGCCAGCAGGAAGTCGGTGTGCACGTTCATCAGCTCGGGGGTGCGGCCGAGCTGCAGGATCCAGTAGTCGCGCAGGCTGTGGAAGGCGAAGGCGTCCTCGATCAGGCGGGCCTTCTCCACCACCATCTGGAACACCAGCATCTGGCTGTCCCGGTTCTCCGGCGAGTACAGGGCCGAGGCATCGAGCACCGCCAGGGGCCGGTCGTCGATGCCGAAGATCGGCGCCGAGCTGCAGGTGAAAGCGATGTTGTGGGAGCGGAAGTGCTCACCCCGATGGACCAGGATGGGTTGGCCGTCGGCCAGGCTGGTGCCGACCCCGCAGGTGCCTTCGTCCCGCTCCGACCAGCGCGTGCCGTTGCGGAAGCCCTCTCCGCGCAGCTCGCGATCGAGGCTGGGCACGGTGCGGAAATCCACCGTCACCCCCTCCGCGTCGGTGAGCAGCACGCAGTAGTTGCTCGGCAGCAGTTGTTCGTGCAGTCGATCCAGGCCTTCGCGGGCAATCCGCATGAAGGCATCCAGCCGGTCCCGGTGCTCGCGCAGCTCCTGGGCGGTCACGACCTGGGGGGTGCTCGCCAGCGAGGGATCCACCTGGTAATTGCTCAGCGACCGCTTCCAGGAGCGGGCAAGCCGGTCCTGGGCGGCAGTATGTCTTGGCAGGCTCGCGCCTTTCTCGACCACCTCGACCACGCGTTCTACGTGGCGGGCAATCTCTCCATGTCCCCGGATCATTCTATTTCCCCCTTTATTGGTCGGGAGTGTATTGGGTGGTACCCACCTTTGGTGTCCGCAAAGCGTATTCCCCTACGGCAATTAAATCAATGCTGACGTTTGTCTCCCGAATTTGAGACAGGTGTCTCATTTTCTCGTTTTCTCATTATCTGTTTTGAGAATAAGGGCGGCCGCCTGGGCTTTTGCGTTGCGCAATCTTATTTTTATTGAATTGATATTTTTCTTTTGATTCAAGTTATTCGTCTTTTTGTGCAATGCGTCAGCGTTGTCTCGAAAGGCAATCTGGCATGCCAAGTGCTGAATGGATTTCAATTGCAAATCCAATCCGGACTAATTGTGAAACACTCATCCTCCACTGCCGCGCTGGGAATAATCGCTAATCCGGCCTCGGGGCGCGACATTCGTCGCCTGACCAGCCGGGCGCTGGTATTTCCGACGGTGGAAAAGGTCAACATGATCGAGCGCCTGCTTGGCGCCTTTGCCGCCACCGGCGTGCAGCGGGTGCTGATGATGCCCGACCTGGTGGGGATCGCCGCCGGCCTGCTGCGGGCCGTAGAGGGACGCCGTGGCCAGGGCGAGGCGGCCTGGCCGGAGGTGGAGTTCCTGGACATGCCGCTGACCGACAGCGCGCTCGACACGCAGCGGGCGGTGGAGCGGATGCGCGCCGCCGGCGTCGCCGCGATCGTCGTGCTGGGCGGTGACGGCACCCACCGGATCGTTGCCGGCGCCTGTGGCGAGACGCCGCTGGCGACCCTCTCGTCCGGCACCAACAACGCCTTTCCCGATCTCCGCGAGGCGACCCTCACCGGACTGGCCGCCGGGCTCTTTGCGGCCGGAGCGGTGACGCCCGACGAGGCCCTGGTGCGCAACAAGCGGCTGCGTCTGCAGGTGGGCGAGCGCGAGGAGCTGGCGCTGGTGGAGGTCTGCGTGACCCACCTGGAACACGTGGGGGCCCGCGCCGTGTGGGACCCGTCGAGCATCGCCGAGGTGTACGCGGCTTTTGCCGAGCCCGACGCGATCGGCCTGTCCAGCATCGTCGCCGGGGTGAGCCCGGTGGGTCGGCGCCAGCCGCAGGGGGCCTGGGTGCATTGCGGTGGCGAAGGCCACGGCATGCTGGCCCCGATCGCCCCGGGCCTGGTGGTGCCGGTGCCGATTTCCGCATCCGGCCTGCTGCAGCCCGACCAGCCGGTGGCGCTGCGCAGCCTGCGCGGCAGCGTGGCCCTGGATGGCGAGCGTGAGATCGAACTCGATGGCCGCCAGACGGCCACCCTGACCCTCGAACTGGACGGCCCGCTGAGCCTCGACGTGCCGGCCACCCTGGACGCCGCGATCCGCCGTGGCGCCCTGCATCACCCCGCCATGGGCCGACCTTGAATCCCCGGGTGGCGAGGGCCTCGCCACCCCTGACCCGATCCACGAACGGGCGCGCTCCGCCCGTTCCGGATGTACCCACCAGAAATCCAACAACCTGGAGACGACCGTGACCAAAGCACTGACCCGCGATGACCTGCTGAAGGCCTATCGCACCATGCGCACCATCCGCGAGTTCGAAGAGCGCCTGCACACCGACTTCGCCACCGGCGAGATCCCGGGCTTCGTGCACCTTTACGCCGGCGAGGAGGCCTCGGCCACCGGCGTGTGCATGAACCTCACCGCCGAAGACCACATCGCCAGTACCCACCGCGGTCACGGCCACTGCATCGCCAAGGGCGTCGATCCGGTCGGCATGATGGCCGAGATCTGGGGCCGCAAGACCGGCACCTGCAAGGGCAAGGGCGGCTCCATGCACATCGCCGACCTGTCGGTGGGCATGCTGGGCGCCAACGGCATCGTCGGTGGCGGCGGCCCGCTGGTCTGCGGCACCGCCCTGGCCGCCAAGCTGCGTGGCCAGCCTTATGTGAGCGTGTGCTTCTTCGGCGACGGCGCGTCCAACCAGGGCACCATCTTCGAGGCCATGAACCTGGCTTCGGTGTGGAACCTGCCGGTGATCTTCCTGGCCGAGAACAACGGCTACGCAGAAGCCACCTCGTCCAAGTTCTCGGTGGCCTGCGACAACATCGCCGACCGCGCCTCCGCCTTCGGCATGCCCGGCATCACCGTGGATGGCTTCGACTTCTTCGCGGTCTATGAAGCGGCCGGCGCCGCCATCGAGCGCGCCCGCAAAGGCGGCGGCCCGTCCCTGGTGGAGGTCAAGCTGTCCCGCTACTACGGCCACTTCGAGGGCGACCAGCAGACCTACCGCGCCCCCGGCGAAGTCCAGAACATCCGCGACACCAAGGACTGCCTGCTGCAGTTCGCCCGCCGCGTCACCGCCAATGGGCAGATCAGCCAGGCCGAGCTGGACGCCATCGACGCCGAAGTGAAGGCCCTGATCGACGGCTCCGTCGCCAAGGCCAAGTCCGATCCCAAGCCTTCCGAGGCCGATCTGCTCACCGATGTGTACGTGAGCTACTGAACGCGCCCGACCACGAGATAACAGGAGACAAGAAATGGCACGAAAGATCACCTACCAGCAGGCCATCAACGAGGCCCTGGACCAGGAAATGAGCCGCGATCAGAACGTGATCGTGATGGGCGAAGACGTGGCCGGCGGCGCCGGCTCGCCGGGCGAGCAGGATGCCTGGGGCGGCGTGCTGGGCGTGACCCGCGGCCTGTACCACAAGCACCCGGGGCGGGTCATCGACACCCCCATCTCCGAATCCGGCTACGTCGGTGCGGCGATCGGCGCGGCCTGCTGCGGCATGCGCCCGGTGGCTGAGCTGATGTTCGTGGATTTCCTGGGCGTGTGTTTCGACCAGATCTTCAACCAGGCGGCCAAGTTCCGCTACATGTTCGGCGGCAAGGCTGAGACCCCGGTGGTGATCCGCGCCATGTACGGCGCCGGCTTCCGCGCCGCGGCCCAGCACTCCCAGTGCCTCTACAACATCTTCACCCACATCCCGGGCCTGAAGGTGGTGGTGCCCTCCAACCCTTACGACGTCAAGGGCCTGCTGATCCAGTCGATCCGCGACAACGACCCGGTGATCTTCCTGGAGCACAAGGCGCTGTACACCATGGAAGGCGAAGTGCCGGAAGAGAGCTATGCCATCCCCTTCGGCGAAGCCGCGGTGGTGCGCGAAGGCCATGACGTGACCATCGTGGCCATTGGCCGCATGGTGCTGAAGGCCCAGGAGGCCGCCGCCGAGCTGCAGAAGCAGGGCATCCACTGCGAGATCATCGACCCGCGCACCACCTCGCCGCTGGACACCGACACCATCCTGGAGAGCGTCGAGAAGACCGGCCGCCTGATCGTGGTGGATGAGTCCCACCCGCGCTGCAGCATGGCCTCCGACATCGCCGGCCTGGCTGCCGAACGGGCTTTCTCCAGCCTCAAGGCGCCGATCCGCCAGATCACCGGCCCCCACTCGCCCGTGCCTTTCAGCGATGCGCTGGAAGAGCTTTACATCCCCAGCGCCGCCCACATCGTGGCGGCCGCCAAGAGCCTCAAGGAGTTCCGCTGATGTCTGCCATTCACCCCGTCACCATGCCCAAGTGGGGCCTCTCCATGCAGGAAGGAAAGGTCAACGGCTGGCTCAAGCAGGTCGGTGACACCATCGAGCCGGGTCAGGAAATTGTTGAAGTCGAAAGCGAGAAGATCGCCGGCGCCGTGGAGGCCGCCGTTGCCGGGGTGCTGCGCCGCCAGCTGGCGGCCGAGGAAGACGTGCTGCCCGTCGGCGGCCTGCTCGGCGTGATCGCCGATGCGAGTGTCGCCGACGCCGACATCGACGCCTTCGTCACCGAGTTCCAGTCCAGCTTCACGCCTGCCAGCGGCGACGAGGAAGACCAGGGCCCGACCACCCAGAAGATCGAGGTGAAGGGCCACAAGCTGCGCTACCTCAAGCGTGGCGAGGGCGGCGAGCCGATGGTGCTGATCCACGGCTTCGGCGGCGACCTCAACAACTGGCTGTTCAACCACGAAGCCCTGGCGGCCGACCGGGAGGTGTATGCCCTCGATCTGCCGGGCCATGGCGAGTCGTCCAAGGACGTGGGCGAAGGCACCCTGGAAGCCCTGGCCGACACCGTGGCGGACTTCATGGCCGCGGTCGGCATCGACTCGGCCCACCTGGTGGGTCACTCGATGGGCGGCGCGGTGTCGCTGATGCTGGCCTCCCGGCATGCCGCCCGGGTGCGTTCCCTGAGCCTGATCTGCAGCGCCGGCCTGGGTGACGAGATCAACACCGGCTACATCGACGGATTCGTCGGTGCCGCCAGCCGCAACGCGCTCAAGCCGGTGTTGGCCGACCTGTTCGCCGACAGCAGCCTGGTGACCCGCCAGCTGGTGGATGACCTGCTCAAGTACAAGCGCCTGGAAGGCGTCGGCAGCGCGCTGGGGACCCTGTCCGGCAAGCTCTTCGTGAATGGCCGCCAGACCGCTGTGCTGGCCGACCAGCTCGACAGCCTCGGCAAGCCGGTGCTGGTGATCTGGGGCGAGCAGGACCGCATCATCCCGGTGGCCCACGCCCACGCCCTGTCGGGCAAGGCCCAGGTGGAAGTCATCGGCACGGGCGGCCACATGGTGCAGATGGAAGCCGCCAACGATGTGAACCGGGTGATCGCCCGCTTCGTCGGCTGACCCATCAAAGCCTTGAAGCCTTGAAACCGCCGGGGCCGTGAAGCCCCGGTGGCCTACCGTTTGCGCGGGCCCGGTACCGTCCGGACAGCCTCCTCCCTCGCTGCCCCACGATTCCGGTGCGGCGCCGCGGCCCGCGCACCCCGTCCTGTGCTCCAGAGCGTGCCCCAACGCGTGTCACCAAAGCGTGCCCCAACGCGCGCCACCAATCCCAGGAGAGACCATGTCCCACGCTTCGACCCCCCGCGCCGAGCCCGTCAGTCTGCGGGGCTCGGCCAAGCTGGCGCGCATTCCTGTCCGGGTGGACAGCCAGCGCGCCTCACCCCCCAAGCCGCCCTGGCTGCGTGCCCGCGACCCCGGCACCGCCAAGGTCGCGGCGCTTCAGCAACTGCTGCGCGAGCAGGAGCTGCATACCGTCTGCGAAGAGGCGGATTGCCCCAACATCGGCGAGTGCTTTGCCCGCGGCACCGCCACCTTCATGATCATGGGCAGCATCTGTACTAGGCGCTGCCCCTACTGTGACGTGGCCCACGGCCGCCCGGCCTCCCTGGATGCCGACGAGCCGGCCCGCCTGGCGCGCACCGTGGCGGCCATGAAGCTGCGCTACGTGGTCGTCACCTCGGTGGACCGGGACGATCTGCGCGATGGTGGCGCCGCGCACTTCGCCGCCTGCATTGGTGCCATCCGCGCTACGACGCCGGACGTCCAGGTCGAGGTGCTGACCCCGGATTTCCGTGGCCGGGAGCAGCTCGCCCTGGAAACCCTCGCGGTGACCCCGCCGGACGTCTTCAATCACAACATCGAGACCGTGAAGCGCCTCTACCGGGCGGTGCGTCCGGGGGCCGACTATGCCGGCTCACTGCGCCTGATCGCCGCCTTCAAGGCCCGCAACCCGGCCGTGCCGACCAAGTCCGGCCTGATGCTGGGCCTGGGTGAGAGCGACGACGAGGTGCTGCAGACCCTGCAGGATCTGCGCGCCCATGATTGCGACATCCTGACCCTCGGCCAGTACCTGCGGCCGTCGGCGGCGCACCTGCCGGTGGAGCGCTATGTGTCGCCGGAGGAGTTCGAGCGCTGGCGCGTGCGTGCCCTGGCCCTGGGCTTCCGCGAGGTGGCGGCCGGCCCGCTGGTGCGTTCGTCCTACCGCGCCGACCAGCTGGCGGCTGCCGCGGAGCGCCTGCCATGAGTGGTGTGGGCATCCACCTGAACGGCGCGCCGCGGATCCTGCCGGGTCCGTGGGCGCTGGCCGAGCTGATTGAGGATCTGGGTTTCACCGGCAAGCGCATCGC
Source organism: uncultured Zoogloea sp. (assembly GCA_937967645.1). GTDB lineage: Bacteria > Pseudomonadota > Gammaproteobacteria > Burkholderiales > Rhodocyclaceae > Zoogloea. The sequence goes on along the minus strand of CALBTT010000127.1, from coordinate 11,652 downwards.
GGTGGAACTGAACGGGCAGATCGTGCCCAGGAGCCATTACGGCGCGATCCGCCTGACGGCGGACGACCGGGTGGAAGTGGTCGTTGCGGTTGGAGGAGGTTGAAGCATGGGATACATGGAAACGCAGTGCGCGGGGCCGCTGGATACGCCCTTCGTGATGGGTGGTGAGACCTTCCGCTCGCGCTTGCTGGTGGGGACCGGGAAGTACCGGGACTTCGCCCAGACCCGCGATGCCATCGAGGCCAGTGGCGCGCAGATCGTCACGGTGGCGATCCGCCGCACCAACATCGGCCAGGAGCCGGGTCAGCCCAATCTGCTGGAGGTGATCGACCCACGCCGCTACACCATCCTGCCCAACACCGCCGGCTGCTACACCGCCATGGAGGCAGTGCGCACCCTGCGCCTGGGGCGGGAGCTGCTGGACGGACACGACCTGGTCAAGCTGGAGGTGTTGGGCAGCAAGGAAACCTTGTTCCCCAACATGCCGGAAACCCTGAAGGCGGCCGAGATCCTGGTCCGGGATGGCTTCCGGGTGATGGTGTATTGCTCCGACGACCCGGTGCAGGCGCGCATGCTGGAAGACATCGGCTGTGCCGCGATCATGCCCCTGGCCAGCCTGATCGGCTCGGGCATGGGCATCCTCAATCCGTGGAACCTGCGCATCATCATCGATCAGGCACGGGTGCCGGTGATCGTCGATGCGGGGGTGGGGACCGCCTCGGATGCGGCGATCGCGATGGAACTGGGCTGTGACGGGGTGCTGATGAACACGGCGATCGCCGCCGCCGGCGACCCGGTGCGCATGGCGCAGGCCATGCGTCTGGGCGTCGAGGCCGGCCGGCATGCCTTCCTGGCGGGGCGCATGCCGCGCCGGGAGTACCAGGCCAGCCCGAGCTCGCCGCCGGAGGGGCTGCTGGGCTGAGCCGGAAGGGTCAGCCGGCCAGGTTGGCCGCGGCCAGGGCGGCAAGCCAGCCGCCGGCCACCACCCCGGCCGGGAACAGCAGCCGGGTGCGGGTCTTGAACGGGTGGCTCTCGATGCGTCGGTGGAACTGGTGACCGCCAGCGATGCTGACCGCCACCGCCAGCAGCATGCCGAGGGCGTTGATCACCGGGTTGGCCGGGAACAGGGTGGTGACCAGGGCATTGACCAGCAGGCACAGGGGGAAATGCACCAGGAACACCGAGTAGGAGATCCGGCTCAGATGGGTCAGCGCCGACGGCACCGGCAGGGTGTGCAGGAAGCCATGCTGCCGGCCCAGCCCGAGGAAGAGCATGACGCCGGTGGCCACGGCGATGCGGGCGCGGAATTCGACGGCCAGTGCCGCCAGGGCCACCAGGGCCAGCACGGCCAGCCAGCGTCCGGCCCGGGGCTGACTGGAGGCCCACCAGGCCAGCATGCCGAGCCCGAAGGAGCCGAAGAAGTAGAAGGCCGTCTCATCCCACAGGGCATCGCGGTTGAAGCCGAACAGGGAGGCCAGGGTCATCAGCACGATGAGGGCCGGCGCCAGCAGGGCCAGGCGCGGATCATGGCGAGCCAGCCGGGTCGGCAGCCACAGCAGCAGGGTGGCCAGGGCGAACAGCTGGAAGTCGATGGCCACGTACCACACGCCAGCGGACAGGGCCTCCTGGTCGAGCAGGTCATGGAGCAGCAGCACGTGGGCGAGCAGCTGGCCGAGGTCGGGGGCCGCCGAGATGGAGGGGTGGTCCATCCACACACTGGCCACCGCCGAACAGGCCACGGCCAGGAAGATGGCTGCCGAGTAGGGCATCACCAGGCGGATGTAGCGCTGCTGCAGCAAGGCCAGCGGCGAGGCGCCGGCCGGCAGGCCGAAGGGGCCGAACTTGCTGGCGAACAGGAAGCCGGAGGCGACCAGAAAGGCCTGTACGGCCATGCGGCCGTAGTCGTTGAACCACTGCACGAGGCCCGGCATCAGCGGCTGGGCAATGTCGGCCATGGGGCCGTAGAAGGCCAGGTGGTGTACCACGATGGCGATGCAGGCAAGGGCCTTGAGGGCATCCATGGCCGGCATCCGGTGCATATCCTTGCGCATGGGCTTGCGCGTCCTCCATTGCAGAAATCGGGGCTCAACAGGGCTCCGCGGGAGCCTTGCGAGGGACCCGTGTTGGCGTGATCTGCGGAAATGAACGGACGACCCCTGGCACGGGATGACCGGGCCGGGCGCCTGCTGGGGCTGAGTTGCGAGATCCTGCCGGGAACCGTCAGTGCCTCAGGGTGGGCGCTGCGGTTGAGCGAGAATTCATAATTATACGCGGTGAGAATGGATTCGCGCCCGGAATTGCCCCGTTTTGGGCAGTTCCGGGCGCGAATTTTTTCATGCAGGGGTGCAGATCAAGGCGGCCCCCCTGCGTGAAGCGCAGGGATCAGGGCTTGTAGGCTTCGACCGCGATGGTCAGCTTGACCTCGTCGCCCACGTAGGGGGCGTACTTGCCGGCGTTGAACTCGCTGCGCTTGATGGTCGCGGTGGCATTGGCGCCACAGGCGTCCTTCTTGAGCATCGGGTGGGGCATGCAGTGGAAGGAGGTGACGGTCAGGGTGACGGGCTTGGTGACGCCCTTGACGGTCAGGTTGCCTTCGATGCTGGCCGGCTTGTCACCGTCGAAGTTCACCTTGGTGGACTTGTAGGTGATGGTGGGGTACTTGGCGGTGTCGAAGAAGTCCTCGCCCTGGATGTGCTGGTTGAACAGCGGGTAGCCGGTGTTCACCGAGGTGGTGTCGATGGTCACATCCACCGAGCCGGTCTTGGCGGCCTTGTCCAGGGTGATGGTGCCGGTGGTCTTGTCGAAGCGGGAGAGCTGGGTCGAGTAGCCGAAGTGGCTGTACTCGAAGCGCGGGAAGGTGTGGGTGCCTTCGATGGTGTAGGTCTCCGGCGCGGCGAAGGCGGCGGTGGACAGGGTGGCGGCGATGGCCAGGGTGATGAGTTTCTTCATGGAGTTCTCCGTAGGGGTTATGAGTAGGGAAGCGGGGAAGCAGGATTACTTCTTGGCGGCGTTGGCCACCACGTGGAACTTGATCTCGATTTCGTTGGCGACGGCGGACACGTCGGCCCACGGGCCTTCGCCGATGTTGTAGTCCATGCGCTTGAGCACGAAGCCGCCGTCGAAGACGCCGCTGGCGCCGTCCTGCTTGAAGGTGAAGGGGGCCACCACGTCGCGGGTCTGACCCTTGATGGTCATCTTGCCGACGGCTTCGAAGCGGTTGCCGCCGAGGGCCTTGACGCCGGTGGAGACGAACTTGGCGGTGGGGAAGGCCTTTACGTTGAACCACTGCTTGCCGACCACTTCGTCGTTGGCGTCCTTGGAGCCGGCGTCGATGCTGGCCAGGTCGATCTCGAGGGTGGTGCTGGCGGCGGTGGGCTTGGCCGGGTCGAAGGCGATCTGGGTGGTGAAGCGCTTGAAGCTGCCCGGCACCGGTACGCCCATCTGCTTGGACGAGAAGGCGAGGCTGCTCTTGGCCGTATCCACCTGGTTGAATTCGACGGCCTGGGCGGTGCCGGCCAGCAGCAGGGCGGCGCTCAGCGCAGCGTTCAGGGTCAGGGTCTGGATCTTCATGGTTTCTCCTTGAGGTCTGGGTTCATTTGCCGAAGGGCAGCATGCGGCGCAGGGTGCCGTCCTTGTCGATGATCACGTGCTTGAGGGCGCCGGCCACGTGCAGGCCGACCAGGAGCAGCAGGCCCCAGTTGAGGGCTTCATGCACTTCCTTGAACAGGTCGCCCAGTTCTTCGCTCTTGCCGATCAGGTCGGGCAGTGGCAGCACGCCGAAATACACCACCTGGAAGCCCTTGGCCGAGCTCATCAGCCAGCCGCTCAGCGGAACCAGGAACATCAGCAGGTAGAGCAGGTGATGGGTGCCTTCGGCGATCCGGTGCTGCCAGGCCGGCATCGGCAGCGGCGCCGGCGGGCGGTGGGTGAGCCGCCACAGGATGCGCGGCACGAAGAGCAGCAGCACGGTGATGCCGATCCACTTGTGGTACGAGTAAAGCTTGAGCTTGTTGGGCGACAGGGGCAGCTCGTGCATGTACACGCCCAGCGGGAAGGCGACCAGGATCAGCGCGGCGATCAGCCAGTGGGCGGCAATGGCCGGGCCGCTGTAGCGTTGGGGGGTGGTGTTCATTTCAGTGCTCCGGGTTGAAGGGGGCAGGGCTGGCGTCCTGCCAGAGATAGGCGTCCATGGCCAGACCACCGTAGGTGTACTCCGGTTCCAGCCGGACCGGAATCTCGCCGGGGTTGGCGGCACCCAGCGCGGCAAAAAGCGGCAGCAGGTGTTCCTCGCTGGGGTGGGCCGCGGCCCCGTGCGCAGAAGCCTGCCGGTAGTTGAGCAGGGTCGGCCGGTCATCGCGGGACAGCGCCTCCGCCAGCCAGTCGGCGAAGGCACAGGCGGCCTCGTAGGGCTTGCTGTTCTCGCCCCAGGTGAGCCAGCCGAAATTGTGGGTGACTGCGCCGGAGGCCAGGATCAGCACGCCCTCGTCGCGCAGGGGGCGCAGGGCGGCGCCCAGGCGGCGGTGCCAGTCGGTGCCGGCGTAGGGCTGCAGGGACAGCTGCACCACCGGGATGTCGGCCTCCGGGTACATCGCGGTCAGCGGGATCCAGGCGCCGTGGTCGAGGCCCCGTTCGGGGGTTTCGGTGCAGGGCAGGCCGGCCTCGTGCAGCAGGTCGCTGACCCGGGTGGCCAGTTCCGGCGCGCCGGGCGCCGGGTATTGCATGGCGTAGAGAGCCGGCGGGAAGCCGCCGAAGTCGTGGATCGTCTCCGGCCGGGTGACCGTGCTGACGGTCGGCTCGCGGCTGGCCCAGTGGGCCGAGATCACCAGGATCGCCCGGGGGCGCGGCAGGTCCGCGCCGAGGCGCTGCCACAGGGCCACGGTGGCGCCGGGCTTGAGCAGCACGTCGGGTGCGCCGTGGGAGACGAATAGAACGGGGTGACGGTGCGTCATGACGGGTTCCTCGGGGCGTAAAACTCGTGGATCAGGCAGTCCAGCGATTTTGGGGGATGGCCGACCAGGGCGGCAAAGTCGCAGGTGGTGGCAGCGAAGCGGCCTTCGCCAACGCAGCGGAACATGTCGCCCAGCGCGGCGGCAAACCAGGCCGGCAGGCCGTGGTCGACGAGGCCTCTGACGTAGTCATCCACTGGCACGTCCTGATAGCGCAGCGGCTTGCCGCGGACCCGGGCGATGCGGGCGGCGATGTCGGCATAGCGGGCGGACGACTGGCCGGTGAGGGTGTAGACGCGCTTGTCCAGGCGGGGGGCCAGGGCCGCCGCGGCGATGGCCTGGGCCAGCTCGTTGCGCGACACGAGGCTCACCGCACCGTCGCCGGCCGGCAGGCGCAGTACATCCTGTTGCATGTCCGGGGCGACGAGCAGGCACAGGTCATCGGCATAAATGGTGTTGCGCAGGATGGTGTGCGCCACGCCGCTGTCGGCCAGCGCCGCCTCGGTGTCCTTGTGGACGACGGCGAGCTCGGTGGGGGCCGCGGCGTCCGCATCCATGAAGCTTGTGTACAGGATGTGCCGCACGCTGGCCTCCCGCGCCGCCCGGATGGCGTTGCGGTGCTGGGCGATGCGCAGCTCCCGCGGACCGTCGGTGGACACCATGACCAGTCGCTCGGCACCGGCAAAGGCCGTGGCCAGGCTTTCCGGCTGGCTGAAGTCGCCTTGCCGGACATGCACGCCGCGCCGCGCCAGATCGTCGGCCCGGGCCGGATCGCGCACGCTGACCGCCAGCTGGCCGCCGAGCAGGGCCGGGGCGCGGGCGATGAGGTGCTGGACGATGCGCCGGCCGAGCTGGCCGTTGGCGCCGGTGACGAGGATCATGATGAGCGCGTGTCCGGGTTGATTGAAGGTATGGGCAGACTTTAGGCTTTTGATTCGTCGTGAAATAGCCTTTAATAGAGAAATCTTTGTTGCAAGAAGTAGAACAATGGATCGTCTGCAAGGCATGGAAGTGTTCATCCGGGTGGCCGAGGCCGGCAGCTTCACCGCGGTGGCGGATCATCTCGGGGTGGCCCGGTCGATGGTCACCCGCGTGGTGGCCGGGCTCGAGGCGCATCTGGGGGTCAAGCTGCTGGCCCGCAGCACGCGCAGCCTGCGCCTGACCGCCGAGGGCGAGGTCTATCTGGAGCGCTGCCGGGAGATCCTCGACCTGGTGGAGGCGGCGGAGGGCAACCTGTCCGGTGCCGACCGGGCGCCCCGCGGCCCGATCCGCATCAGCGTGCCGGTGAGCTTCGGGGTGCGCCACCTGTCGCCGCTGGTCGCCGATTTCGTGACCACCTACCCGGAGGTGAGCCTGGACATCGATTTCAACGACCGGCAGGTCAATCTGATCGAGGGGGGGCTGGACATGGCGATCCGCATCACCACCCAGCTCGATCCGACCCAGGTGGCGCGTCGCATCAGCACCTCGCGGCTGCTGACCCTGGCCTCCCCGGAATACCTGGCCCGCCACGGCCGCCCTCGGGTGCCGGGCGACTTGGTGCATCACCATTGCCTGGGCTACACCGGCACCTCGCGGGCGGCCTGGCCCTACCGGGTGGAGGGCGAGACCCAGTGGGTGCCAGTGCAGGGGCGCCTGCAGGCCAACAGCGGGGACGCCCTGCTGGATGCCTGCCAGCGCGGCCTGGGCATCACCCGGCAGCCCAGCTTCATCGCCGCGCCGGCGGTGCAGGCGGGCCTGCTGGAAGTCCTGCTGCCGGAGTTCCCCGGCCTGGATCTTGGGATCTACCTGATCTTCCCCAGCCATCGTTACCTGCCGACCCGGGTGCGGGCCTTGGCCGACTACCTGGCGGAGCGCATCGGGCCATCACCCTATTGGGACCAGGGCCTGCCCTGACGGCATCGTGCTCAGCGCTCCAGCGTTTGTGCCGATTGCCGACGGGATGTTGTTTGCTATAACAACTTCATAACCGGCTCCGGCAGAGAGACCTTCCACCAGGCACAGGGGCCGCAGACCCCGCCACGGAGGAAGAGGGCGCCGGTATCCCATTACAGGGAAGGGATGCATCCATGAAGCGCACCCTCTGGGCCATTGTAGCGGCCATTGCCGTCCTGTCCGGTCTCTACTTCGTCGGTCTCGCCGACATCTCCAGTCCGCCAGTTCCACCCGCGCTGGCCGCAGATCCGCCGCCGGCTGCGCCACCTGCACAAGCCGCGCTGCAGCCCGATCCCGGCGTGCAGGACCAGAACGCGCCCTACATGGAGGCCTGCGCCCGGGAAGGGCTCAATGCCTCGGAGTGCGTGGGCCGCCTGATCTGGTTCAAGGCCACCGGCGGCAACGAGCGCTTTCACGCCTACACCTTCCAGCAGCGCGTCGGCGTGCTCGTGGACTGGTTCCGGGTGCTGCGCGCCGATCAGCGTGACGACCGTTTCTGGGCCTGGGGCATCATCAACGACCCGTCCTGCTGCAAGCCGGGCGAGGCGGACTGTCCGGCCAGGTCCCTGGACGAGACCTTCGGAATGGACTGGTGCCCCGGCGACGATGTGCTCCTCAAGTACGTGGGCAAGCCGGGCTATGTGGATCCGGCCTGCGGCCTCAAGGATGCCGCGCTGGACCCGGACGACCCGCACACCAAGGGGGGCAAGGTGGACCAGCGCCACAGCGCCTGTGACCTGCGCTTCGGCACCTCCACCGGCGCCCTGGGCATCCGCAAGTTTCCCAACCCGCGCTTCGATGCCGGGAAATGGAAGGCCCTCAATGGCGGCACCGCCAGCTGGGAGGGCTTCAACCGCAAGCTCGACGCCGCGACCGGCATCGAGTCCGACAGCCGGGTCAGCAAGCTGGCGGATGCGTCCATCGAGCCGCCCTTCCTGATCGGCACCTCCTGCGGCTCCTGCCACATCGCCTTCGACCCCCTCAATCCGCCGGCGGATCCGGCCCATCCCAAGTGGGAGAACATCAAGGGCCTGGTGGGCAACCAGTACACCCGCATGTCCGAGCTGCTTGGTTCGGGCATGCCCAAGACGGCGCTGGAATACCAGATGTTCGCCCACGCCCGCCCGGGGGTGACCGATACCTCGGCGATCTCCCACGACCAGGTGAACAACCCGGGCACCATCAACGCCCTGATCAACGTGGCCCAGCGCCCGGTGTTCAAGGGCGAGCCGGTGAGCAAGTGGCGCAAAGTGGCCAACTGCGGCGCGGGTCAGGATGAGGCCAAGTGCTGGTGCGAGCCGGGGCGGGATGGCAAGTGCTGGCAGTTCTCCACCCGCACGGATGACGTCACGCCGGTGTTTCTGGGTGGCACCAAGGTCAATCTGCCGGGCATTCATCACATCCTGAAGGGCGGGGAGGACTCCACCGGTGCCCATGAGGCGATCCAGCGGGTGTATTTCAACATCGGCTCCTGCTCGGAGCAGTGCTGGGTCAATCACTTCACCGACATGCGCCAGGTGGACCCGGAGCAGCGCGGCTTCGGTCAGACGCCCTTCAATGTGGGCCAATGCCGGCGCGACTGCCCCAACTTCCGGGCGGTGGAGGACCGTCTGCAGAACATCCTGGACTTCTTCGCCTCTGCCGAGTCGGACCAGACCGACCTGCAGGCCGCCCGTGCCAATGCCCGCAAGGCGAAGGGCGCGACGGCCGCCTACGGGCGGGCCGAGCTGATGGCCGACCTGGAGAAGGAGTTCGGCAAGGGCGCGGTGGCCAGGGGCCAGACGGTGTTCGCCGAAAACTGCGCGCGCTGCCATTCGAGCATTCCCGAGGCCGAAGGCGGGGCCTTCAAGGGGCGGGATTTCGCGGCGCCTAACGAAGCCCATCCCCGCAAGGTGCGCGCGGACTTCCTGGGCAACGACCAGGCCACGCCGGTCACCGAGGTGGGCACCTTCCGCTGCCGGGCCCTGCACTCCAACCACATGGCCGGGCATCTCTACATGGAGTACGCGTCGGACGCCCTGCGGACCCGGCCGGTGGTGGCCGACCTCCCCGAGCCGGAGGCCCTCAAGAATGGCGGCCGGGGCTATTACCGCAACATCTCCCTGGTGAATGTGTGGGCCACCGCGCCCTTCATGCACAACAACGCCATCGGGCCCGAGGTGTGCGGCAACCCGGCCAATAGGGACAACGACTTCCACCGGGCCCGCTACGCCGACGAGAACAATGCCCTGCTGGCCGACCAGCCGGCCTGCGTGCGCTACGACCCGAGCGTGGAAGGGCGCTTCGACCTCTACAAGCGCTCCATGCACGAGCTCCTCAACCCCAAGGCCCGGGGCCGCAAGATCACCCTGACCAATGCCGACCTGCTGATCGACCTGGGCATCCGGCCGTTGGACGGGAAGCTCGAGAAGCCCCTCGGTGGCTTCGGCCAGGTGAAGATCCCCAAGGGGGCCAGTGCCGGCTTCCTGAATGGCCTGCTGCACAAGCAGCTCATCGGCGACCTGTTCCTGGCCAAGCGCGATCCCGCCCGCCTTGAGGCGGCCGGCCGGAAGGACCTGGTGCCGACCCTGCAGGCCATCGCCGACGAGGTGCTGAAGAACCCGGCACGTTTCGTGGAGATTCTGCGCGAGAAGCGGGATTTCCTGGCGGCCCACTACCAGAGTTGCGACCAGATGGTCGAGAACGAGGGGCACCGCTTCGGCGAAGACCTCTCCGATGAGGACAAGAAGGCCGTCACCGCCTTCCTGGCCACCCTGTGAGGAGAACCGCCATGCCTGTCCGCACCGCCATCCTCGCCCTTGCCGTCATTGCCTTGTGTGGCTGCTCCAGGGAGGCGCCGCCGCCGAACATCCCCTTCGCGCCATGGGACAAGTCCTACGCTTCCAAGCCCGACCTGGCCCTGGTGGATCACGCCTATCCGATCTCCGCCGCGGAGCTGGCCCGGATCACCCCCGAATACCTGGCCACGCTGGACCAGGAGCAGATCGACCAGATCTATGCGCGCCTCAGCGCCGGCCCCATTCCGGATGGCGCCTTCGACGGCAAGATCCTGCTGCCCCGGGGGGGCAGCGGCAAGTTCCGCCTGTCCGAGATCGTCGGCGGCTTCACCGGCACGGCGCTGCATCTGAAGGGGCTGGTGCTGGAGGACGTGGGCGAGGCACTTTGGCGGGGCAAGGTCTTCTACCGCAACGAGCGGGTGCTGCGGAACCGTATCGAGGACCTGTCCGTACTCAAGAAGATGGGGTTGGTGCAGGGCGAGCCGAAGAAGATGGACTTCAACGGCAAGGAGACCTGGCTGCTCTTCCCGGCCAAGCTGTACTGCGGCCAGAGCCTGCTGGATGCGCGGCGCGAGTCCATCATCATCGATTATTTCTTCACCGACGAGATCCCGGGCTATCAGGAAAGCCCCGATTTTCTGGCGGGGCGTCGCGGGCTGCGGGTTCGTGACGAAATCCGCATGATCCGGCCCGGCTTCTACCTGGGGCGGGCCTACCTGGACAAGGGCTTCGCCCTCAATTTCACCCTCTACAACAAGGCCATGGACGAGCAGGGGCGGGATGCCTTCGTGAAGACCGGGCAGACCCAGGAAGACTGCTGGTCCGGCACCCAGCCCCGGCGGACACTCGCCTCGGCCGGCTGAGCGCGGCCCGCATGGAGCGTGCTGATGATCAGCCGTTGGCGGCTCGGGCTGGTGGCGGGTGTCCTGGCCATGCGTGCGGCCTGCGGGGCTGAGGCGGCGGGGGCTGCCGGGCCGGTGTGGGTCGTGGATCCGGCGCAGCCCGGGGCCCATCTGCCTCCCCGTGGGGCGTCCCTGTTCGACCGCCTGTTCGCTGCGCCCGCGGGGGGAGGTCATGCGCTGCCTTTCCCCTTCGAGCGTTTGGTCGCGCGTATAGAGCGCGAACTGGCCCCCGCCACGTCGGGGGGCCTGCCGCCGCTCAAGGCGGTGCTGCTGCCCCTCGGGCGATCCCTGCAGCGCACTGCCGCCGCGCCGGACTATTTCCACTTTCCTCGGGTGGTGGTGGCGGTGGATGCGCTGCCCGCGGCGGGCAACTCCCTGCTGCTGAAGGACCGCCTCTACATCGGCTACCAGGAAAGATCGGCCGTGCTGGAGGTCATCAGCTACAACGAGGCGGCCGGCCGCTTCGAGTTCCAGCTGGTCAAGGATTACCGGGCCGGCGGTCAGCCCCGGGTCTTCCAGGCCAATCGCACCCTCTGCTTCGCCTGCCATCAGAACGGGGCGCCGATCTTCTCGCGCGCCCTGTGGGACGAGACCAACGCCAATCCGGCCATTGCGGCCCGTCTCAAGGCGACCGGGCGCGCCTACTATGGCGTGCCGCCGGAGCGTGGGGTCGATCTGCCCTACGCCATCGATGTGGCGGTGCGCCGCGCCAACCGCCTGGCCCTGGCCCAGCGCCTGTGGCGTGAAGGCTGTGGCGAGGGCGAAGCGGGCTGGCGCTGCCGGGCCGGGCTGTGGCAGGCTGCCCTGCGCCTGCGCCTGGGGGACGACCGGCGCCTGCCGCCCGATCCCGCCTTTAAGGCGGCCAGCGCCACCCCACTGCGGTTGACGGCCAGCAGCCTCTGGCCGGGCGGCCTGGCCCTGGGGCGCTCCGACCTGCCCAATCGCAACCCGCTGCCGGACGGGGCCGCCTGGCCTGCCGATCCGGCCGAACAGGTGGCCCGCTCCCATGTGCCGGCGGTCTTCGATCCGCTGCTGCCGCGGGCGGCCAGATCGGAAGAGCACACGTCTGAACTCCAGTCACGAATCACCATC